>NZ_JAYMGZ010000007.1 GCF_037078405.1 Haloarcula sp. DT43
GACCAGCCCGCGCCGCCGACGGCCCAGGCCGCCTGGCAAGCCGCCGAAGTCGCCGGCGAGAACCTGGCTCGCGCGGTGCGCGGCCAGCCGCTGAAGACGTGGACGCACAAGGACAAGGGGACGGTCGTGTCCGTCGGAGAGAAAGCGGTCGCCCACGACGTGATGAACGTGCCCATCGAAACCTTCGGCGGACTGCCGGCGAAGCTGCTGAAGAAAGCCATCGCCGCCCGGTGGATTAACGACGTGACCGGGGTGGGTCGGGCCGCGAAGGCCTGGCCCGACATGTAGGGCCTTCTTAGGTCACTCCCTCTCCTCGCGGCGCTTCGCACCGCTGTGGGGAGCGGGTTCGCAAAACCCTACGCTAAAACCGACCTTCTCGCTCCCGCTGGTCGCGAGAAGTGAAACCGCTTGCCGTCGGCGAGTGGTATGCCGGCTCTACCGCACCGCCGAACGGCTTCCTGTGGGGCGCTACCAGGCCGATTCCAGCACGCCGACGATATCGTCGCGGGTGGGGTCCAGCTTCGGCGGGGCGTTCGCCATGAACGAGTCTTCGAGGACGGCGTCGGCGACCTCGGGGAACGCCTCGCGGTCGGGGCCGGCGACGTCCCGGAGCCGCGTGGGGAGTCCCAGCGCCGTCACCACGTCACCGACCTGGTCGACGACCGCACCAGCGGGGTCGTCGGCGTCACCGACGCCGAGCGCATCGGCGAGTAAGTCCCGCCGCCCGTCGACCTGCTCGAAGAGATACGAGAGCACGTGGGGGGCGACGACTGCATGGGCCGCGCCCTGCTGAACCTCGTAGGTCCGGGTCAGCCCGTGACCGAATGCGTGGAGCACGGAGAGTGTCGTCCCGTCGGCCCGCGCGATGCCGTACTGGACGAGCATGACGCCCTGCGCCAGTGACTGATACACCCACGGGTCGTCGTCGCCGTCGCCGAACGCACGCAGCCCCGTGGCGAAGCGGCCGAGTCCGTGCGACGCTGTCGCGTCGGTTATCGGCGTCGCGGTGGCCGCGTACAGCGTCTCGATGCCCTTGTCGAAGCCGTTCATCGCCGACGCGGCGAGAACCGACCGGGGCGTCGTCGCAATCAGGTCGGGGTCGTAACAGACCGCTGTGGGCATCAGGTCCGGGTCGCCGACGCCGCCGCTGGCCGGTTCGTCAACGGGACAGGTGTCGGGATGGGCCGTTACCCCGGCGACGATAGAGAGGTCAGCCCCCGCCAGCGTCGTCGGGACGGCCACAATCGCCGGCAGGTCCGCTTCGGGGACGGCTATCGTGCCGGCATCGACGAGGGCCCGGCCGACGGCGGCGGGGTCGCGGTCGGCGGCCGCGAGGATGCTTATCGTCTTCGCAACGTCGAGACTGCTCCCGCCGCCGACGGCGACGAGACAATCGGCGTCGACCTCACGGAACCGATCGAGCCCGTCGTAGGCGGTGCCGAGCCGCTTTTCCGGCGTCGTCTCGGCGAAGACGCCCGCCAGTCGGTCACCGAGGCCCTCCCGAACGGGCTCCATCACGGCCGGCGTCGCACCGACGGTTTCGCCACAGACGACCAGCGCACGGTCGTACCCCTGCGCGTCCAGTTCCGCACCCAGCGACCGTGCGGCGTCGGGGGCGTACCGGAGCGTCGCGGGGTCGTACTCGAACCGAAACGGGGCATCGAGGTCGCCGGCGACCGGTGTGTCGGCCATCGTTGTGACACGTTCGGCCCCGCTCGTCTTTAGGCCTTCAGGTCGCCAGCGCCGCCGTTCGACGGTAATCGGGCCGGGAGCCCGCTCTCGGTCCGGCCCGCTACTGGGACTCCATGCCGGCCATCCCGTCAATAAGCGGGTCGAGGTCGTCGAGCGCCTCGGCGAGCGCGCCGACGCTGTCTTTCCCCCGTCGGTCCGGGTTGGCGAGAACACGAACCGGCTGGGTTCCGAGCGAGACGAACCCGAGGTCGAGTTTCGCCGCTGTTGCGCGGAGACCGAGGCCCGCGTCCGCGTCGCCCGCCAGGACCTTCCGGGCGGGGCTCTCGTGGGCCTTCGTCGTGAGTTCGTAGCCGTCGATGGCGTCGGCGACGTCGGCGCGACCGAGGCCCCGTTCCTCGCCGACGGCGTCGAGCGCGTCGTCGAAGCTCCGGCGGAGTCCAGAGGCGGTGTCGCGGTTGACGAAACGGTAGTCGCCGTCGACGAGGTCGTCGAGGTCGGAGATGTCGGTCTCGGCGTCGACGACCAGCCCCCACTCGCGCCGCCAGCCGCCGATGTCGGTCGCCTCGTGGTCGGCGTCGGTCGGACCCGCGACGACGGCGACGTCGGGCACGCCGTTGCCGAGGCGGCGGACCCCCTCCGTCGACCCGAGCGGGAGATACCGCGGCCGGTCGATTGTGTCGAGCAGGCGCGAGAGGAGCGGGTCGTCCTCGCCCATGCCGAGCAGCGTCGGCGGCCTGACCGCGGGGGAGAACAGCGTCACGTCGACCGTCTCCCCCTCAGCGAGGTAGTCGGTCCCCGGCGGCACGTCGACGAAGCCGTCGGCGTCGACGAGGCTCGTCGTCGCGCCGCTGCCCTTGTCGACGGGGTAGACCAGCAGCGACCCCGCCCCGTCCTCGACCAGCCCGGCCGGCATGAGGCGTCTGCGCCCCTCGCCGTAGCGTTCCTGGACCGCCATCGTCCCGGACACCGTCGCGGTCTGTGGCGGGTCCCGTCCGGCGGCGTCCCGAACCGCCGGCGCGACGAACGTCTGGAAGATGGTCAGCGCCGACACCGGGTACCCCGGGAGGCCGACGTACGCCGAGTCGCCGATGGTGCCGACGAGCATCGGCTTGCCGGGCTTGACCGCGACGCCGTGGAGGCGGAGTTCGCCCCGCTCCTCGATGACGCGGTAGATGACGTCGACCGCGCTGGCGCTGGTCGACCCCGAGGAGAGGACGAGGTCGCACTCGTCGGCCGCCTCGTGGAGCAGCCGCTCCATCTCCGCGTAGTCGTCGCCGGCGTGGGGGTACAGCACCGGCTCGCCGCCGGCCTCCGCGACCGCGCCGGCCAGCGTGTAGCTGTTCACGTCGTAAATCTGGCCGGCGGCGCTGTCGAGCGGGTCCCCGGGCCGGACGAGTTCGTCGCCCGTCGAGAGGATGCCGACCTGTGGTCGGCCACGCACCGGCACCTCGTCGACGCCCAGCGCCGACAGGAGGCCGATTTCCCGCGGTGTGATTCGCGTTCCCGGGCCGAGCGCGCGCGCCCCGGCCGCGATGTCCGCACCGGCGAGCATCACGTTGTCACCGGGCGCGACGGACGTGCGTATCTCGACGCCGTCGTCAATCTCGGTCGTCCGCTCGACCATCACGACGGCGTCGGCCCCGGGCGGCATCACCGCCCCGGTGGATATTTCGGCGACCGCGCCCGGCTCGACGGTCACGTCGGGCTCCTCGCCCGCGTGGACCTCGCCGGCGACCGACAGGGTCACGGGGTCGGCCTCGTCCGCGCCGAAGGTGTCCCTGGCCCGGACCGCGTAGCCGTCCATGCTCGCGCGGTCGAAGCCGGGCACGTCGATGTCGGCGTCGACCCGCTGGGCGAGGACGCGGTCGCGGGCGTCGGCCAGCGGGACCGTCTCGGGGTCGGGGTCGACCTCCAGGCCCGCGACGACCTCGTGGGCCTCCTCCGGCGAGGCGAGGTCGCGGAACTCGCGGCGGTCGCTCACTGCGACCACTCCCAGTCCTCGACGGTCACGGTGTCGCCGGCGTCGTAGCCCTCCACGGACTCTGGCACGACGACCCAGCCGTCGGCGAGCGCGACGCTGGAGAGGACGCCCGACCCGCTGGCCCGCGTCGGCGTCGCGGTCGGGCCGTCCCCCTCGTGCAGTTCCACCCGCGCGTAGGTCCGGGTCCCCGGCTCGCTGGCTATCTTCCGCGTGAGTTCGGCCGCGGTCGTCGGCGGGCCGGTCGCCGGGAGGTGGCCGGCACGGCGGAGCGCCGGCCGGAGGAACTGGACGGCGTTGACGATGCAGGCGACCGGGTACCCCGGGAGCATGAGAACCGGCGTCCCCTCGACCACGCCCAGCGCGACCGGGTGGCCCGGCTTCAGCGCGACGCCGTGGACCAGCACCTCGCCGAGGTCGTCGACGACCTCCGGGAGCAGGTCCCGCTCGCCGACGGAGGAGCCGCCGGTCGTCACCACGAGGTCGTGGTCCAGGTCGTCGCTGATGGCCGCCCGGAGCGCGTCGGCGTCGTCGGTGACGATGTCCCGGTAGGTCGCGTCCCCGCCCCAGCGCTCGACGTACTGGGAGACGGTCTGGCCGTTCGTCTCGATGACCTCCCCCGGTTCCGGGTCGTCCTGTACCAGCTCCTCCCCGGTCGGAATCACGCTGACCGTGGGCCGCTCGTACACCTCGACGGCGTCGTTCCCGACCGATTTCAACAGCCCGAGGTCCGACGGGCGGAGCCGGTGGCCGTCCGCGTACAGCGTCTGGCCCTCGGCGACGTCCTCGCCGACGGGCGCGACGTTCTCCCCGCCCGCGACCGCGTCGAAGACGGTGACGCTGTCGCCGGTCACCTCGGTCTCCTCGACCATCACGACGGCATCGGCCCCCGCCGGGAGTTCGCTGCCCGTGTGCACGCGGGTCGCCGTGCCGGCGGTCACCGCCTCGTCGACCCGGAGTGACGCCGGCGACCGCTGGCTCGCGCCGAAGGTGTCCTCGGCCCTGACGGCGAAGCCGTCCATCGCTGCCCGTCGATAGTGGGGTACCGCTCGCTCGGCAGTGATTGCCCCCGCGACGACGCGCTCGTCGGCGTCGCCGAGCGGGACGCGCTCGGTCCGTTCGTGTGGGGACACTGCCTCCAGCAGCGTCTCCCTGGCTGTCGTCACCGGCGTCCGGTCCTTGAACCCGGCCGACTTTCGGGACTCGTTGCTCATGTCGGTACGAATGGGCGGCACACCAAAAAGCTCGCCAGGTTCAGGGGGCTCCGGCCGGAAGGGACCGTATGGCCGAGCCGGACCTGCGCTGTCGCCTCTGTGGCCGGGAACTCGCCACGGGCCTGGTCGCCACCGACAGCCGCCACTGCTGTCTCAACGCCACCCCTATCGCCGGCACCTGTCCCGAGCACGGTCCCGTGGGGCCACACCACGCCGTGGAAGACTGACGCGGCCCGCCGCCACGGAGGTTCAAGTGCGGGGACGGGACCACGCCCCGGTATGTTCCCGGGGACGCCCGCCCTCGACCCGATGGCGACGCTCGCGCTGCTCGGCGCGGTCGGGGCCGGAGTCGGACTGGGCACGCTCAGCGGGCTTGTTCCGGGGTTGCACGCCAACACGTTCGCACTTTTGCTCGCCGCGGCGGCGAGCAGTCTGCCCGGGCCTCGACTCTACGTCGGCGCGGCGATGCTTGCGGCCGGGGTAACACACACCTTCCTCGACGTGGTCCCGGCGCTGGCGCTCGGCGTGCCCGACCCGGCGATGGCGGCCAGCGCGCTCCCGAGCCACCAGCTAGTCATCGAGGGGCGGGGCCGGGAGGCGCTTCGTCTGTCGGCGCTGGGGAGCGGGCTGGCCGTGGTGTTCGCGGCCCCCCTCGCGGTCCCGCTCACGCTGGTGATGGAGCGGGCGTACCCGCTGCTCCGGCCGCGGCTCCCGGTGGTGCTCGCGGTCGTCGCCGTCCTGCTCGTGGGCACGGAACGCGGCCGCCGACAGCGGGTCGGTGCGGCGTGTTCGCTCGCCGGGAGCGGGCTGCTCGGCGTCGCCTTCCTCGACGCGCCGGTGGCCGGAGCGTTGCCCGTCTCGGACGTGTTGGTCCCGCTGTTTTCGGGGCTGTTCGGCGCGCCGGTGCTCCTGGCCGCCATCGAGGGGGAAGGGGTCCCGCCACAGGCCGACGCGGCGGTGACGACGCCGCCCCGAACCGTCGCAGTTCTCGCGGGCGTCGGGACGCTCTGTGGCGGCGCTGTGGGCTACATCCCCGGGGTTTCCAGCGCCATCGCGGCTACGCTGGCGCTGGGCCTCGTCGCCGACCGGGGGCCGCGGGCGTTCGTCGTCACGACGAGCGGCGTCAACACGGCGACGGCGGTGTTCGCGCTGTTCGCGCTCGTCTCGCTCGGGACGCCCCGAACCGGCGTCCTCGTCGCGCTCGACCGGGCCGAGGTGCCGCTCGTGCTCCCGGCGCTGCTCGCTGCGGTCGCCGTCGCCGCCGTCGCTGGTGCGATACTCGTCCCAACACTGGGTGACCGCTACCTCCGGGCCGTCGGTCGGGTGGACCAGACGGCCCTCTCGCTGTCGGTGGTCGCGGTCCTCGTCGGCCTCTCGGCGCTCTTTGCCGGCCCCGTGGGCGTCGGCGCGTTCGGGGCGGCCACGCTGGTCGGGCACCTCCCGCCGCGGTTCGGGTCCCGCCGGGCGACGCTGATGGGGGTGTTGCTCGTCCCGCTGGCGCTATAGGTAGCCCCGCTGTCGGAAGTGGCCGAGCAGTATCACGACGATGAGGGCCATGCCGACCATCACCGCGGGGTAGGCGAACGTCCAGCCCAGTTCCGGCATGTTGTACGGGCTGTCGGCGAAGTTCATCCCGTAGACGCCGACGACAAAGGTTAGCGGGATGAAAATCGTCGCGACGACGGTCAGCACCTTCATGACCTCGTTTGTCGACTGGGACACCGTGTTCAGGTAGATGTCCCGCGCGCCCGAAACCAGGTCGCGGTAGGTCTCGGTCAGGTCCACAATCTGGACGAGGTGGTCGTAGACGTCCCGGAAGTACTTCTCCGTCTGTGGCTGTATCTGCTTTGGGTCGCCACGAGCGAGGCTGCCGACGGCCTCGCGCGCGGGCCAGGCCTGCTTGCGGAACGACAGCAGGTCCCGTCGAACGTCGTTTATCTTCTCGATGGTCGCGCTGTCGGTGGAGACGGTGACCTCCTCCTCTATCTCCTCGATATCCGTCTCGATGTCGTCGAGCAGGTCGAAGTAGGCGTCGACGATGACGTCGACGACGCGGTAGGCGGTGAAGTCCGGGCCGTGCTGGAGCAGGCGCTCGTCCCCCCTGCGGGCGGCGTCCATCACGCGCTGGACCGGGCGGGCCTCGTCCAGGCCCAGCGAGACGACCCAGTCGTGGCCGACGAACACGCCGACCGGGCTGGTCGTCACCTCCTTCTCGAAGGTGGTCTCGCCGGGGGTGAGCCGTATCGTCTTCAGCAGGACGAAGGTGTAGTCGCGGTACTCCTCGGTCTTGGCCCGAGCGTCCCCACGGAGGTCGTCGATGGCGAGCGGGTGGAGGTCGAAGGCCGACTGGACGGCGCGTATCTCCTCGTCGGTCGCCTCTGCGGCGTGGACCCACGTCGTCCCCGCGGCTTCGCGGGCGGCCCCGAGGTCGTCGTAGGGCTCGGCCGTCTCGTCGGCGTAGACGAGCGCGGATATCACGCCCCGCCCTCCGTCTCGTCCGAGCGGCCGACGGCCAGCAGGGTCATCCCGGCGAGCAGCGCGGTCACCGAGAACGCACGGCCGGGGTACGGCACCGCGACGCCCGCGGCGTAGCCCGCCAGGCCGGCGACGGTGAGCCCCAGACCCAGCGCCAGGACGGTGTTCATGGCCCAGCAATCGCCGCGCCCGATAAAAAGCGTATGGCCGAGGCCGACGGTGTCCGAGGCCGGACCGCCCCACCGCGGAGCGAAGCGACGGTCAGTCGCCGCCGTGCCGGAGGCCGGACAGCAGGTCGTCGACGGCGTCGGCCTCGTCGACGGTCTCAGGGTGGACGGCGACGCCGATGACGATGTCGCCCTCGTGCTGGAAGCTAACGAGGTGAATGCGGACGTCGAGTGACTGGCCCGCCACCTCGGTCGTGCCGGTGTACTCGCTGACCCGGCGGTCCGCACCCAGCGCCCGGACCGTCCGGTTCCCGGCCAGTTCGACGTCGTCGATGCTACCGGTCTGACCCCGGACCGCTTCGAGGACTCGGCGGTTCGCCCAGTCGGAGGCGGGGTTGAGCGTCTGGCCGGCGACGGTCGCGCTCGGAATCGAGACGACGACGAACCGCGACAGCTCCACCACTTCGACGCCCAGGAGGGAGCCGCTCCGGGTGTACTGTCTGCGCTCGGTCACGAGCCGCACCGTCCGGTCCTGCCCGGCGACGCTCACGTCGCGGGTCACGTTCGTCTGCGTCGCGTTCTGGAGTTCGTAGCCGGTCGAGTCGAGCGTACTGTCCGAGACGGTCGCGGGCGAGGCCTCGAAGGTGACCGTCTCACCGGTGATGAGCCCGACACAGCCGGATGTCACGAGAAGGAAAGCCACGGCGACGGGGAGCAAGCGGCGTACCATCTACTCCCACGAACTGTCCGGTACGGGAAAACGTTTTGTGGCCGCGGGGCAGATCCGTCGGGGGCGTCAGCCGAAGATGCCCCGGACGACGTCGGCGACCACGTTAATCGCGTACCACTTGACGCTGCCGACGAAGCCGAGACCGGAGACGCTGATTTGGCCCGCGGTGACGGCATTCTTGAACTCTACAGTGGGGTTGTTCGACCCGATGACTCGGTCCATCGTCGCCTTGTCCGTGTTCATCTGGATGGTCGCATCGTCACGGGTGCCCAGCGTCAGTTCCTGCATCTGAAGCTCGTCGTTCATGCTGAACGACACGGACGCTTCGGTTCCGTTCGCGGGGTCGTCCACCACGAGGTTCACCTTCTCGCCTTGCAACTGACCAGCTATGAAGCCGAAGTCCTCCGGGTCGACGTTCGCGTTGTACGTCTCGACCATCGGTCCCATCCGGTCGAACATATCGACCGCCCAGTCGGGCTGGTCGCTCTGTGCGGCGACGGGGGTTGCGACCGCACCGGCCGCGGCGACGACGAGGACGAGGGAGAGGACCACCCGAGTGAGAGCGGCAGTAGTTGGTACGTATTTCATAACGAATATCTAAACGTTCGAATAGTATATAAAGACGTAGTGAGGCGTGCTAGAACGGCCTTAGTCAGCTTTCTGACGAAGAAGTGTCAGATACGATAGGTCGGCCCGTCGTCGGTGTCCTGGACCTCGACGCCGAGGGCTTCGAGTTCGTCCCGGAGTTCGTCGGCCCGCTCGTAGTTCCCGGCGTCGCGCTCCTGCTCGCGGACGCGCAAGACCAGGTCGACCACGTCGCCGGCCAGCGACACGTCGCCGCTGTCGTCGTCGCCGAAGGACAGTCCGAGGATGCCGCCGCCCAGTTCCTCGAACGTCTCGACGGCCCGTCGGAGCGCCCGGTAGTCGTACTCGTCGCGGCCGTCGACGTGCGTGTTGACCGCGGCGGTCAGGTCCAGCAGTGCGGTCGTCGCCTCCCGCGTGTTGAAGTCGTCGTTCATCGCGGCCTCGAAGTCGTCTCGGGTGGCGTCGACGGCGTCCCGGAGCGCCTCGTCGGTCACCTTCGCGTAGGCCTCCACGGCGTCGCAGGCCGCCACCGCGCGCTCGTAGCCCCGCGAGAGGCGGTCCCAGCGCTCCTCGGCCTCCGCGACGGTCTCGTCGCTGTAGGTCGCCCGCGAGGTGTAGGCCGTCGACAGCAGGAAGGTCCGGAGCACGTCGGGGCCGAACTCGTCGACGGCGTCCGCGACGGTGAAGTAGTTGCCAAGCGACGAGGACATCTTCTCGTCGTCGGTCTCCAGCAGGCGGACGTGGAGCCAGTAGTTCGCGAACTGCTCGCCGGTCGCGGCCTCGCTCTGGGCCACCTCGTTCTCGTGGTGAGGGAACACGAGGTCCTGCCCGCCGACGTGGATGTCGATGGACTCGTCCAAGTGCGTCATCGACATGGCCGAGCACTCGATGTGCCAGCCCGGTCGGCCTTCGCCCCACGGCGAGTCCCACGTCTGGGCGGTCCGGCAGGCCTCCTCGGCCGGTGCGGCCTCGGGGTGCTGGTGCTCGGCGATGTCCTCGGGGGCGACGCCGCCGGCCTTCCAGAGCGCGAAGTCGGCGGGGTGGCGCTTCTCGCCCTCGCTCTCCTCGCCCTGGGATTCGATGTCCTCGACGGACTGGTTCGAGAGCTTGCCGTAGTCCTCGAAGCTCGTCACGTCGAAGTAGACCGAGCCGTTGGCCTCGTAGGCGTGGCCGCCCTCGACGAGGCGCTCGACGAGGTCGATGATTTCGGGGACGTGCTCGGAGACGCGGGGGTACACCTCCGCCCGGCCGAGGTTGAGCGACCGCATGTCCTCGATGACCTGCCGGACGTAGTGGCGGGCCACGTCGGCCTCGCTGTCGCCGTCCTCGCCGACGCGGGCGACGATCTTCTCGTTGACGTCGGTGAAGTTCTCCACGTGGTGGACCTCGTAGCCCAGGTGGTCGAGCCAGCGGGCCATCACGTCGACGTGGACCCAACCGCGCGCGTGGCCGAGGTGGGGCGGGTCGGAGGTCGTCAGCCCGCAGTAGTACAGCAACACGGAGTCGGGGTCGCGCGGCTCGAAGGGCTCTTTCTCACCGGTCAACGTGTTCGTCACGCGAAGCGTCATTATCGGGGGGAACTGCGTCCGCCCGCTTTAAGCCGTCGGAAGGCGACTCACCCCTGCACCACCGCCTCGACCACCCGGAGCGCGTCCGGCCCCGCACGGCGACGCACGACCACGACGAGCGCGTCCCCGGTGACGCCGGCGGCGTCGACCGCGACGTCCGCTGCTCGCAGGCGACCCAGCACCTCGGCCAGCGCCGGCGGCGAGAGGTCGCCGGTGGCGACGATACCCGTCAGGGAGCCAGCGCCCTCTGCGAAGGCGGCGTCCCCGACCTGAAGGACGGCGTCGGTCGTCTCGGCCCGTCCCAGCCCGCTCTGCATCGAGACGCGAGCGTCGCTGTCGTGGGCCGGGTGGTCGTCCAGTTCCTCGGCGAACCGTCGGAGGGCGGTCGCGACGGCCTCCGCGTCGCCGTCGACGTCGAGCGTCCGCGCGGCGGCCGTGTAGTTGACGACGCCGGCCCGGAGCGCGTCGTAGAGGAACGGGCGCTCGCGGACGGCGTCCCTGGTCGCGGCGGCGAGTGACATTGGCGTCGACCACGCCCGGCGCGGGCAAAAGTCGTTCCATCGGTGACGGCGTGGGTAGCGGCGCCGCGCCGTCCGGCTATACTCGCCGGACAGGCGCGCTCCCCCCTCAGAACTACGGGCCCACTCCCAGCGAGTGAGAACAGGGGGAGGGGTTTGTCACCCTCGACGCCCACTCTCTACACGAGGGAAGGACAATGGCGATTGCACAACGAGAGCGGCAGACGTTCGGACAGCCCCTGGGAGCAGCGGAGCGTGTCGTCGGCGGCATCGTCGTCGCTGCCGGCGCGCTGGGACACGCCGCACTGCTTGTGGCCGCCGGACTGTTGTTCTACGTACTCCTGTTCGGGCTGTGACCGGATGAATCGGGTGGCAACCACACGGTCTCCGAGTTCGACGCCGACCAGCCCGTCGGCTATCCGGACGGGCCAACGAAGGCCATAAGGACGGTTCGCACCAACTGACCCGTATGGACGAAGCCCTCGTTATCGCGGCCCACGGCTCCCACCTGAACGCCGAGTCGAGTACGCCGACCTACGACCACGCGGACACCATCCGGGCGACCGGCGCGTTCGCCGAGGTCCGCGAGTCCTTCTGGAAGGAGGAACCGTCGTTCCGGGAGGCCCTGCGGACCGTCGACGCCGACGAGGTGTACCTGGTCCCGCTGTTCATCTCGGAGGGCTATTTCACCGAGCAGGTCATCCCCCGAGAGTTCCGTCTCGACGACTGGGATCCGGAGCTGTGGGACTCCGACGGGACGAGCGCCACGCACGCGACGCTTTCCGCCGCGGACACGGGCCAGACGGTCCACTACTGCGGCCCGGCGGGTACCCACGACGCGATGAGCGACGTCATCGTGCAGCGCGCCGAGTCCGTCACTGGCGACCCCGACGTGGGCGAGGGGTTCGGTCTCGCGGTCGTCGGCCACGGCACCGAGCGCAACGAGAACTCCGCGAAGGCCATCCAGTACCACGCCGACCGCATCCGCGAGCGGGGCCGCTTCGACGAGGTGCAGTCGCTGTTCATGGACGAGGACCCCAAGGTCGACGACGTGGCCGACTACTTCGAGAGCGACGACGTCGTCGTCGTCCCGCTGTTCATCGCCGACGGCTTCCACACCCAGGAGGACATTCCCGAGGACATGGGGCTGACCGACGACTACCGGACCGGCTACGACGTGCCGACCACCGTCGAGGGCCACGACATCTGGTACGCCGGCGCAGTCGGGACGGAGCCGCTGATGGCCGACGTGGTGCTCGAACGGGCCGCCGACGCGGGCGCGGACGTGAGCGCCGCCATCGCACAGGTACGCGAGGAGACCGGCGGCGCGAAGCCCGCGACCGGGGACTGAAGTCGCCGCCGGGCCGAAACCGACGAGGCCGCCGCTGGCTGGCCGGAACCAGCCGACTTTTGCCGACCGAGTACCGTCTTCCGGTATGGACGGCGAGTACGTGGACGCGCTGGTGGCAACCGCCCCCGATGGCATCGCCTTCGACGACCTCCACGTGACCCACGGGAGCGACGGGTACACGTTCCGGACGCCGGACGTGGACCGCAGCGGCATCGACGAGGAGACGCTCCGGACGGTGGCGGCGTCGCCGTACGCCCGGAACTGGTACTTCTGGCACGCCACCGCCCCACAGAAGGCGGACCGCTGGGCGTTCCTCCGGTGGCTCGAAGGCGCACAGCAGCGGGACGTGGCCGAGCGCTACGACGCGCTCGCCGACGGCATCGCCGCGACCTGGGGGGAACTCCATCTGACCGTCTCCCGCTCCGACGGGGAGCGGACCTACGGCGTCCGGCACCGCGCCGACGCGGACGTCGGAACCAGCGCGCTCGACACGTACGACGACCCCCTCGACGCGCGCGAGATAGCGAAACACGACGACGACGGCGACTACCGACCACTCAAGACCGCACCGTCGCTCCGGACCGGCTGGGCGTTCCCCGAGCTATCGGCGAGCGAGTTCGTCACGACGGTCGACGCGTTCTACCCGGCGACCATCGCGAACTGGCACCGAGAGCGGGAGGGCGACCTCGACGTGACTCACTGGCGGGAGACCGTCGACCGCCAGACCGGGATTTACGGCGTCGTCAGGACCTGGGACCGCGGCGACGGCCACGAACACGTCAACTGGGTCGCCGAGGCCTGCTGTGACGACTCCCAGTGTCTCAAGCGCCGGGAGTGGCAGTACGACGACGAGACCGACCTCGACGTCGACGGGGGCTCCGGGGCGTTCCCCTGCCGGGAGCCCTGCTCGCTGGTCATCGCCGGCGCGCGCAAGTGGACGAAACTCGAAGGCGAGCAGTCCCGGACCTACGAGTTCGAACTCACGCCGAGCGAGAAAGAGCAGCTAGAGGACATCATCGACGCCGTGGCCGACGGCGAGGCCGAGGATATCCGCGAGGCGGACATCTACGAGGGGGCCAACCGGTATCGCGCACGATTCCTGCGGGCGAAACTGTTCGACGACGAGGGGAACCTCGGCGGCGTCGAGACGGAGTAACGCTCAGGACGAACGGGCGGCGACGACAAACAGCCCCAGCACGACCGTGACCGCGAGGACCGCGCCGACGGCCAGGAGCACGTTCTCGGTGAGCACCAGCGCGATTAGCCCCGCTATCAGGGCCGTGAAGCCGCCGGCCGCCAGTATCGGTCCCGGGAACAGGTCGTCGAAGGCGGGCTCCGACGCCGTCGGCTTCGGCTGTGGTTTCGAGAGTTCCTCGTCGACGATGACTGGGTCGTTGTCCGTTCCACCCTCCGGAATATGCACGTCGACGTACCGCGTCTGAGCACCGTAGGCCGTCACCACCTTGAGCTTGCCACGGACCGGCCCGTCGCCGTGGACGGTCACTCTGACCAGCCGGTCGGTCTCGGCCCGTACGTGGTGGTTCGTGGCGTCGAGGGATGCGACCGACGACAGCGCGTCGTCGAGGTGGAGATGGACGTGCAGCGCCTCGCCGTGGTTGTGTAGCTGTACGTCGAAACTCCCTGTCGCGTCGAACTCCGTCGGTACTTCGAGGCTATGGATGTCCGTCCGGTTGAGGTGAACGGGCAGGGAGTCAGGCACGGACGTGACTCCGCGGGGCGAGGAAAAAAAGGTTCAGGCCGGCGCTTCGTCGCGCATGTCCGGCGGGAGCAGGTTCGGGATGCCGTCCTCGATGGGGAACGTCTCGCCACACTCGGTACAGACGAGCTCGCCCGAGATTATCTCGCCGTCGTCGCGCTCCGTCACTTCGAGGTTGAGGTCGTGTTTGTCCAGAGGGCAGCAGATAATCTCCATCAGGTCCTCTTTCATACGTTCGGCCAGGACCGGCGGTCGCAAAAGTCTGCCGCTCTTGCCGTAGCTATAGTCCGTTCGAGGGAGAAGCCAGGGGAACGAGCGCCCGTCAGAACGGCTGTTCGCGGACGATGGTCTCGCCGCGACCGGGGCCGACGCCGATGGCGTAGGCCGGCGTGTCGAGTTCGTCCTCGATGTACTCGATGTAGGCCTTCGCGTTCTCGGGAAGTGCGTCGTAGCCCTCGTCGGCGACGGTGCCCCAGTCGGCTTCGGGCCAGCCGTCGAACGACCGGACGTTCGCCTCGCAGCGCGCCCACTGCTCGGTGGTCGCGGGCATCGACGCCAGTTCCTCGCCGTCGAGCGTGTAGGTGTGGCCGACCTTCACTTCGTCGAGGCCGGCGAGCACGTCGAGGTGGTTGATGGCGATGCCGGTGAAGCCGGAGACACGGGTCGAGTGCCGGAGCATCGGCAGGTCAAGCCAGCCGACTCGGCGCGGCCGTCCGGTGACCGTGCCGTACTCGCCGCCCTCCTCGCGGATGTAGTTCGCCAGCTCCTCGTCGTCGCCCTCGCCCTGCTCGTCGTAGCCGGGCGTGTCGCCGACGACGCCGCCGAGTTCGGTCGGGAGCGGCCCGCTACCGACGCGGGTGAGGTAGGCCTTGACGATGCCGACGACTTCGCCGCCGCCGACGACGCCGGGGCTGAGGCCGGTCCCGGTCGCCGCGCCGCCAGCGGTCGGGTTCGAGGAGGTGACGTAGGGGTAGTTCCCGTGGTCGATGTCGATTATCGTCCCCTGCGCGCCCTCCAGCATGACGTTTTGGCCCTCGTCGATGGTCGCGCTGAGGAAGGCACCCGCGTTGACCGTCATGTCCTCGGCCTCGAAGCGGCGGCCGAACTCGCGGAACTCCTCGAAGATAGCGTCGACGTCGAAGGCGTCGGGGTCTTCCAGGTCCTCGACGTCGAGGCCGTAGACGTCCTCGACGACGGCCCGCTTCTGGGGGACGACGTAGTCGAGGCGCTCCCGGAGCACGTCCGGGTCGAGCAGGTCGCCGACGCGGACGCCGCGCCGGCCGGCCTTGTCCTCGTAGGTCGGGCCGATGCCCCGGCCCGTCGTCCCGACTTCCTGGTCCGTCTCGCTCTTTACCTCTTCCTCGATGCCGTCGAGCACGCGGTGGAAGGGGAGAATGACGTGTGCTCGTTCGGCGATGCGGACGTCCGGGTCGAGGCCGCGTTCCTGGAGCGTGTCTATCTCGTCGAACAGCGTTCGCGGATTGACGACGCACCCGTTTCCGAGTACGCCGACCTTGCCGCGGATGGCTCCGCTCGGAACCAGCGAGAGCTTGTACTCCTCGCCCTCGTGGACGACGGTGTGGCCGGCGTTGTCGCCGCCCTGATAACGCGCGACGACGTCCACGTCGTCGCCGTACAGGTCGACGATGCCGCCCTTCCCTTCGTCGCCGAGCTGTGAGCCGACGATGGTTACGGTCATCGCACGCACCTTCCAGCCACCGTGATAAACAGATTACGGTCCGCACGTCACGCTCGTGACCAGTACCCATGTGAACCGTTACGACGGTTTTAAGACACCCCTGTTCGAACGTGTCAACGTTGTAGCGGCCGGCCGAGGGAGAACATTTAAATACCACAACCACAAGTTAACAATTGCCATGATAGACAGGCTTGAGAAGGAAGTTGACATGCTGGAGCGCCACTTGCAGGTGCTTCGCATGGTTATCGAGAACGAGCCTATCGGTATCGTGAAGATGTCCAACGAGACCGGCTACCCGCACCACAAGGTGCGCTACTCGCTGCGGGTTCTCGAAGAGGAGAACCTCATCGAGCCCTCCAGCCAGGGTGCCATCACCACCGAACAGACCGGTGAGTTCGTCGACGACCTCGACGAGAAAGTCGACGAAATCATCGACAAGCTCGAAGGTATGAAGATCGAAGACGCGGCCGAAATCGAAGGCTAAGCTTCTCTTTCAGAGTTCCGGGACTGCCAGGTGGAACTCCTGGTTTCTCGCTTCTAACAGACAGAGGTGAAACCCCTCCTTGCGCGAGAGGTTCACGAAGCTCTTCCGCTTGTCGCGGTTGAACAGTCCGCTGGAAGTGGCTTCCTCGGCGGTCTCGAGCGCCCCCGGCTCGAAGAAACTGCTCGTGACGAGAAACGCCGAGGCGAAGGACTTGGAGGCGTTGCCGACCCGCTCGGCGTTTCGAACGAGGTCCGACATCTGCCCCTCGGAGGCCGGTTCGCGCGAGTCGTTGATGTTCGCGACGACGAGGGGGTTCCCCATCCGGTCGCGGACGACCACGTCGAACCGCTCCTGAGAGCGGTTCTCCTGGCCGTCTTCCGTGTAGGTGACCGTGACGCTCCCGTTCAGTTCGGCGCGGTCGACGGCCGGGAGAGCCTCGTAGAGGTCTTTCATCGCACCCGCGTGCCCGGTGTCCCGGATTTCGTAGAGGAGGTTCCGGATGAGCCAGTTGACGAAGCGGTACTGGATGCTGTCCTCGAGGAACTCCTCGAAGGGCGTCCCGTCGACAGTCGCGCCCTCGGCTTCGAACTGCGTGTGGTACTCCAGCCTGAGGTTCGCCTCGACATCGTCGCGGCTCGCCTCGCCGTCCCTGGCCTCCTCCAGCGTCGCCTTGCCCTTCGAGTCGTACCTGACGAAGAGGTTCGTCCCGTTTATCGCCTCGCCGGCGCTTATTCGGGTCCCGTCGCTGGCGGTGTCGGTCTGTTCGTCGAGTCGTTCCTCCAGCCGTTCGATTTCGGCCCGCGCGTCAGCGAGTTCCGACTCCAGGCGGTCGCGCTCGTCCCGGAGGTCCTGGTTCGTGGCCTCCAGGTCCGCGAGGTCGGATTCGAGTTCCGACACCGTCTCGGCCCGCTGCTCCAGTTCGGATTCGAGTTCGGCGACGCGCTCGCTCTCAGGCGGTGCCGACTCGTCGCCGGCAGGCGCGGGTGGCCGGTCCGCCGTCGGCGACGCGTCTTGCGGTGCCGGTTCGGCCGTAGGACGGGGCTCCTGGGGCGACGACGGCTCCCGTGTGCCGGTTTCGGGCGACGGCGCCGGGTCGTCCTGTGCCGGCTGGTCGCGCCGTGGCGTCGATTGCTGGGTCCCCGTCGGCGCGGTCTGCGCGGCCGTCACGCTCGCAGTCTCACCGCCGTCGCCGGACTTGCCCGGGTCCAGCGACGGGACCGAGCGGGTTTCGAGGTCCGTCCCGGAACTATCCGACCCGGACTCCGGCGTCGCCGCGGACCCCTGGGAGGGGCGTGCCTCGGTGCTTCCGCTCGGCTCCGAATCGGGCCGTTCTGCCCGGCGGTCGGGCGCGTCCTCGCTCCGAGCCGGGGCGCTCCGGGCACTGGCCTGTCGCGTGTCCTGGGTCTGTGGCGGGTCCGTCGCCGGGCTCTCGGCCTTCGCGGCGGCGTCGCGCTCGGTGGTCTCCCGCTCGGCGGCGCTACGGTCTGGTTCCGACCGTGTCTCGGCGTCCGTGTCCGTCGCCGCCGTCGGCTCGGTCGCCTCGGCGTCCGGCTGGCGGTCCGCGCTCGGTTGGTCGTCCGGCTCGGAGCCTCGACCGGACCGGCCCGGGGCCGCACCGGCGGCTTTCGAGCCCGGCGGGCCGCCAGCCGCGGGGCCGCGGTCCGGCGTCGCTTCCGCCGTCGTCCGGGGTCCCTCGCTGTCGTCGGTTCCGGCGGCCTCGGCCGGTTCGGGGGACGGTTCCACCGGGTCGTCAGTGGGGGGGTCGTCCTGTGGTTCGTCCGACGCCGTCGCGTCTGTGGCGTCGGTCACACCGGCGTCAGCCGGTTCGTCGGCGACGGCGTCAGCGTCGGCAGCGTCGAGCGGGTCGACGCCGGCGGCCGCCGCGTCGGCCGACTGCTCGTCCGTGTCCGTCTCCGGCGGTTCCGGAATCTCGACGGGCTCTATGTCGACCGGCATGACCTCGTAGATGCCGACCTCGTCGTCGGCCGTCTCGAAGGCCTCGTCGTCGGTGAGCAGTTTGTCGGAGTTGCCGACCCAGGCGACGCTCATCGAGCGGCCCTGGTGGTAGACGGTGTAGTAATCGCCCGAGAGGACGTTTTCGGAGAGCTCGATGAAGCCGGTGAAGTTGCCATCCGACAGCGTCCTGTCGACCTCCGCGAGCGCCGTGTCTTCGGTGTAGTACTGTGCCTTGACCTCGTCGGCGCGCTCCTGCATCACCGCGAGCAGCGGTAGGGCCTCGTGTGGCGACCGCTTGGCCGTGCCCGACGCGTCCTCGAAGTCCTCGATGGTGCCGTCGAGGACGCCGACGACGGTCCCGTTCAACATGAACAGGCGCGTCGGACCCGCGATGACCGCGCCGGAGAACTCCTGTCCGGCGAGGTCCTGCAGGCCCGCGAACCCGCCGTCGAACGGAACCGACTCCCAGCCGTCGACCCGTTCGACCGTGCGTGTACTCATTACCCTCACCAAGCCGGATGGTGAACAAATAGTTTGTGCCCACGGGCGCGGTCCGATGGACATATCACGATTCGGCCGCAAGCCATTGTATGGCAGAGGAGCCGGGACTAAGCGACCAGTATCCGACCGCGAGTCCGTGGCCGCTGTTCGTCGCACTGGGACTGACACTGTCTGAAATCGGCGTGTTCGTCGGGCTCTTTCCGGTGGCCGTCTTCGGCCTGATACTGTTCGGCGGCAGCATCGCCGGCATTCTCACGGAGTCCGGGTACGCCGAACGGCCGTGGCCGACCCTGCTCGGCATCGGGGTCGTCCTCGTCGTTCTCGCTGCTGCATTTACAGTCTGGCAAGTCCCGGCCGCCGACATCGCGCTCTCGAACGTCGGGACCGGGCCCTTGCTCACACGGCTGGTGGCCGTCGCCGCTGCCGGTGCCGTGATGATTGCGATGGGCGGCGTCGCCTCGATAATGGAACAGACTGCGGCCTGAGTCCGTTCGACTCGGAAACCAACACTCTATTTACTGGCCTGTTCTAACGGGCAGGTATGGCACTGTTCGGGTTCGAAAAAGAGACCCTGCTCGACCTCACTGTGAACGTCATCCCGCTCGGGATTCTCTTCTTCTTCATCGTCGCGTTCGCCGCGTTTCCGGCGTTCGGGACCGACCCCGTCTTCTCCGGGATGCAGTTCGCGCTGATAATCTCGATGTTCCTGCTGCTCGCGGTCCTGACCTACTACGCGGGGAAGGCCGTCGAGAACGCCGAGAAGGAAAAGGGCGAACTCGGCCACGAGGACTGAGACGGACGCGTCGCCGCTCGCGACCGGCGACAGTGTAGCTTTTTTCAGGGTTTCTTAGGGTTTCAATGCCTACCGGGAGCCGTCTCGCCTCGACGCCGCCGCAGGAATCGACCCTTTGATAATGGCCGAGTCCTGAAAGGCGACTATGGTAGCAGGAGATATTGTGCTGACGGGGCTGATGGCCGTCCTCCTCGTCGGCGTCGCCGCGCTTCTCACCCGTGTCGAGAACTGGCGGTCGTACACGCCGCTCGCGGGTGGCGGGGCCGTCACGGGTGACGAGACGACCGTCATCAACCGTGAGAAGCCCGCAGGTATCATTCGCTGGCTAACAACCGTCGACCACAAAGACATCGGGCTGTTGTACGGGGTGTACGCGGTCATCGCCCTGGCCGTCGGTGGCATCATGGCGATGCTCATCCGCATTCAGCTGGTCACGCCCGCCGGAGCCATCCTGGGCAACAACGCCTACAACTCCATCCTGACGAGTCACGGCATCACGATGCTGTTCCTGTTCGGGACGCCCATCATCGCGGCGTTCGCGAACTACTTCATCCCGCTGCTCATCGGGGCCGACGACATGGCGTTCCCGCGTATCAACGCCATCGCGTTCTGGATACTCCCGCCCGCCGCGTTGCTCATCTGGGCCGGGTTCTTCCTCGCTCCGGTGACGGAGAACATGATCGAGCCGGCCCGCACGGCCTGGACGATGTACACGCCGCTGTCGGTCGAGCAGTCCAACCCCGGCGTCGACCTGATGCTGCTGGGGCTGCACCTCTCCGGTATCGGCGCGACGATGGGGGCGATTAACTTCATCGCGACCATCTTCACCGAGCGCGACGGCGAGGTAGACTGGGCGAACCTCGACATCTTCTCGTGGACCATCCTCACCCAGTCCGCGCTCATCCTGTTTGCCTTCCCGCTGCTTGGCAGCGCCATCGTGATGCTGCTGCTCGACCGGAACCTCCAGACGACGTTCTTCGCCGTCGAGGGCGGTGGCCCGCTGCTGTGGCAGCACCTGTTCTGGTTCTTCGGCCACCCCGAGGTGTACATCCTCGTCCTGCCGCCGATGGGACTGGTCAGCCTCATCCTGCCGAAGTTCTCCGGCCGGAAGCTGTTCGGCTTCAAGTTCGTCGTCTACTCGACGCTGGCCATCGGTGTCCTCTCCTTCGGCGTCTGGGCCCACCACATGTTCTCGACGGGCATGGACCCGCGGCTCCGGGCGTCGTTCATGGCCGTCTCGCTCGCGATTGCGATACCGAGCGCGGTCAAGACATTCAACTGGATAACGACGATGTGGAACGGCCGCCTGCGCCTGACGACGCCGATGCTGTTCTGTATCGGCTTCGTCTCGAACTTCATCATCGGGGGCGTCACCGGCGTGTTCCTCGCCTCCATCCCCGTGGACCTCATCCTCCACGACACCTACTACGTCGTGGGCCACTTCCACTACATCGTGATGGGCGCTATCGGCTTCGCGGCCTTCGCCGGCATCTACTACTGGTTCCCGGTGTTCACCGGCCGGATGTACCAGCGCACTCTCGGAAAGGCCCACTTCTGGCTCTCGATGGTCGGGACCAACGTCACGTTCTTCGCGATGCTCGCGCTGGGCTACCTGGGGATGCCCCGGCGCTACGCGACCTACCAGTTCGACGGTGCTATCGCGCCGCTGACGCAGGTGGCGACGTTCCACCAGGTGGCCACCGTCGGCGCGGTCATCCTGTTCGTCGGCCAGCTGTTCTTCGTCTGGAACATCGTCCAGTCCTGGCTCGAAGGCCCGAAAGTCGAGGACGGCGACCCGTGGAACCTGGAACGCGACGGCATGCTCGACCGTGAGTTCCAGTGGTTCGACGAACAGCTCGAAGCCGAGGAGCCCGAGAAGGACCCGTCGCTGCTCGCCGACGGCGGGCAGGAAGAAGACGGCTCGTAACTCCCGTTTCGGTCAGTCTGTTTCTGCGTTCGTTCTCCGACTCGCCATCCGGCTCTTAGCTCGCGCCGGAGACGAGCACCATCGCCGTGACGAACATCATGAGTGCGATTCCGGTGAGGACGAGAAACAGGAGTTCCTTCTGTGACATAGGGTCGCTACGGCGCGGAAGTGAAAAAGGCTAATCGTCTCCGAGCCGTTGTCAGGACATGAGCAACCGAGCCGAGGCTAGGTCCGGACAGCAAATCGTCCTTCGGCTGTACGTCGCTATCGTGATTCTCGCCGGCGTGATGGGGTTCGTGCTTGGGAGCATCCGGCCGGAGGACCTCCAGCCGGAACTGTTCGGCGTCATCGCGCTGCCGCCGACCCCGGTCGGCGTGGCCGTCTACGGGTTCGTCACCATCGCCGTCGTGCTCGGCGCGTTGCTCGGGCTCGTCGTGTACGTCTCTGGCCGAATTGACGACACGGCCGGGTCCTGATAGCGGTCACGCGACGCTCGCCGTCTCCTGATAGCTCCCGTATTCCGCCTCGAAGACGGCCATGATTTCGCCCATCGTGGCGTAGGCCTTCACCGCGTCGACGATGACCGGCATCACGTTCCCGCCGTCGTCGAGTACCGCCCGGAGGTCGGCGAGGGCCGCCTCGACGGCCTCGTCGTCGCGGTCGGCCTTGACCGCCGCGAGCCTGTCGCGCTGGCGCTCCTGGACGTCCTCGTCGACGGTCAGAATCTCGGGTTCGGTGTCCTCCGCGACGGTGTACTTGTTGACGCCGACCATGACCTCGGCCTCGCTCTCGACGCGTTGCTGGTACTCGTAGGCGGCGTCCTGAATCTCGCGCTGGAAGTAGCCGTCCCGAATCCCCCTGAGTACGCCGTCCCGAACGGAGCCGTCGCCGAGTTCGTCCCGCACGTGGGTGATGTACGCCATCGCCTGCTCCTCTATCTCGTCGGTCAGGGATTCGATTGCGAAACTGCCGCCCATCGGGTCGACGATGTCGGCGGCCCCCGACTCCTCGGCGATTATCTGCTGGGTCCGCAGGGCGACCCGCACCGCTTGCTCGGAGGGGAGGGCCAGCGCCTCGTCGAAACTGTTCGTGTGGAGGCTCTGGGTGCCGCCGAGCACGCCCGCGAGGGCCTGTATCGTCACGCGGACGACGTTGTTCAGCGGTTGCTGGGCGGTCAGCGACTGCCCGGCGGTCTGGGTGTGGAACTTCAGTTGCTTGCTCGCCGTGGCCTCTGCGCCGTACCAGTCGTCCATCACGCGGGCGTAGATGCGCCGGGCCGCGCGGAACTTCGCTATCTCCTCGAAGATGGAGTTGTGGGAGTTGAAGAAAAAGGACAGCTGTGGGGCGAAGTCGTCGACGTCCAGGCCCCGCTCCAGGCAGTCCTCGACGTAGGCGAACCCGTCCGCGAGCGTGAACGCCAGTTCCTGTACGGCGGTCGAACCGGCCTCCCGGATGTGGTACCCCGACACCGAGACGGGCTTGAACTTCGGCGTCTCCTGGCTGGCGAACTCGATGACGTCGGTGACCAGCTTCAGCGACGGCTCCGGGGGGATGACCCACTCCTTCTGTGCGATGAACTCCTTGAACATGTCGTTCTGGAGGGTCCCGCGGACCTCCTCGCGCGGGACGCCCTGCTGGTCGGCCAGCGCGATGTACATGGCGTAGACGACCGGCGCGCTGGGGTTGATGGTGAACGAGGTCGAGACCTCGTCGAGGTCGATGCCGTCGAACAGTCGCTCCATGTCCGCCAGCGTGTCGACGGCGACGCCCTCCTTGCCGACCTCGCCGTCGGCCATCACGTCGTCGGAGTCGATGCCCATCAGCGTCGGCATGTCGAAGGCCGTCGACAGCCCGGTCTGGCCCTCGTCGATGAGGTAGTGGAACCGCTCGTTGGTCTCGTCGGCGGTTCCGAAGCCGGCGAACTGCCGCATCGTCCACTGCCGGCCGCGGTACATCGTCGGGTAGACGCCGCGTGTGAACGGCTCCTCGCCGGGGAAGCCGATGTCCTCGTCGTAGTCGATATCGGCGACGTCGAGCGGCGTGTACAGCCGGTCGACGTCGAGGTTCGACACCGTCGAGAACTGCGACCTGCGCTCGCCGTAGGCGTCAAGAGCGGGGTCCAGCGTCTCCGACTCCCACTCGTCTTTCCGCTCGCGGATGCGTTGGAGGTCCGACTCGTCGAACATACTCCCGTATTTGTCATCATTTAGCAAGAAGGTTCGGGCGGTGTCGCGTGCGGCGGTCACGCGGCCCGGAGCTAGTCCTGCAGCCGTTCCGTCGTCTGGACGAGCGGGTGATGTGCGTAGTCGACGACCTCGATGTCGTCTATCGACTCCAGGTCAGAGTCGGCGGCCGTCTCGGCCATCCCGAGTTCGACCGTCTCGTCGAGGACGATGACGTAGGCGTCCATCTCGTCGATGTCGAGCCGCGCGGCGGCTTTGACGCGGTGGTGGCCGTCAGCAAGCAGGAGGTCCCCGCCGTTGTCGATGACGACGAGCGGTTCCGCCAGCCCGTGTTCCAGCTCGTACACTCGGCCTTCGAGTTCGTCGGCGTACACCGTCGTCTGTGTCGGCGTCAGATTGGCAAGCTCCACCTCGCGGCGGTCTTCGTGTGTCGTGATGCCGTGGATGTTTTCGAGCGTCCGGCTAAGCTTGTCCACCTTGCCCGGCGTCGCCCGCTCGATCTGTGAGCGGATGACGTCGGCGTTCGAGATGATACCGACGAGGTGGCCGGCGTCGTCGACGACCGGGAGCTTCTGGATGCCCGACCGCAGGATAACGCGCGCTGTGTCCTGAACGGCCATGTCGGGATGGGCCACGAGGATGTCGTCAGTCATCACGCGGAACATCGGCTCGTGGTCTTCCGCCAGGAGCAGGTCGCGCGCGCTGACGAACCCTTCGACGCGGCGGCCGTCAGTCACCGGAAACCCGCTGAAGTGGTCGTTGTCGGCGATACGTCGGGCGACCTCCCCGACAGTGTCGTCGAGTTCGACGGTGACAACCTCGCGTGTCATGTAGTCTCCGACCGTCGGTCGACTCGATTCCTCCATCGGCACTGAATTCTCGACCGACGGCAAAAAAGGCTCCCCCTACGACGGCTCGCTGTCGTCGGATTCGACGAGCGGCTCCGGGCTGTCTGTCGCCTGTGCCTCGCCGTCTGTCTGTTCGTCCCCGTCGGCTGCCCCCTCCGGCTCGTCGTCGCCGTTTTCCAGTCCCGTCACGTCGCCGTTCCAGTCCCCCGTGATGCCGTCGGTCGACTCCGCGGGGTCCTCGCTACCTTCGCTGATGGCCGTCGACTCGGTGAACGCGGCCACGTCGTAGTCAGAGCGTGCGTAGACGCGTCCGAGCAGGCGGTGGGACCGCGACTGGATGGCTTCGAGGAACCGGTCCGAGACGATGGAGCGGACGATTTCCTCCAGCGACTCCTCGCGTTCGTCGACGGTGTCCATCACGCCCAGGTCTATCTGTGCGCCCGCCATGTCGGCGTGGCCGCCGGCTGAGCCTATCTGCCCGAAGGCGTCCCGCAGCACCTCGCCGAGGTCGATGTCGGCCCCGCGAGCCCGCGCGGACGCGTAAATGGTCCCGTCGACGACGCCGTAGACCATCGTCGTCTGGACGCCTTCGAGGTCGAGCAGCCTGTCGGCCGCCTGCGCCAGCGCGTCCCGGTCGCTGATTTCGCCGACGCCGGTCAGGAGCACCGACCCCTCCTGGTCGCGGTTCGCAATCGCGCGGCCGATGACCGACAGCGTCTCCGGACTCACGCTCGGGTCCTCGATGCGCTGGAGCGTCGCCATGTCGGCGTCGGTGACGAGGTGTGCGGCGGCCTCGAAGTCCGCGACCGAGACCTCCCGGCGGAAGTCCTTCGTGTCGACCTGGATGCCGAACAGCAGACCGGTCGCGATGGGGGTCGAAAGCTTGACGTCGTACCGCTGGAGGTAGTCGACGAGCAGCGTACTCGTCGCCCCGACGCCGCTCCGGAGGTCGACGAACCGGGCCTCTATCGGGACGCGGGGCGGGTGGTGGTCGATGACGATGTCGATTTCGGTCTCGGGGGGGAGCTGGTCGTTGACGCCGGCCCTGGAGTGGTCGACCAGCGCGAACCCGTCGAACTCGGCCAGTTCCGCCGGCGAGTCGGCGTCGAGGTTCCGGAGGTCGAACTCGAGGAGGTTGACGAACGCCCGGTTCTCCTGGTGGGAAATCTCCCCGTAGTAGCAGACGGTCACCTCACAGCCGGCTCGCTCCGCCAGCGCGCCGAGGGCGACGGCGCTGGCAATGGCGTCCGGGTCGGGGTTGTCGTGCGTGACGACGGCGAGGTGGCCGTCGATGTCCCGAAGGACCTGGTGTAGCTGTCTGGCCCGCGTCCCCTCGTCGCCGACCGCCTGGACGACGTGGTCCGTGACGACTGCCTCCGGCGTGACCAGCCGGTCCGCCGCGGTGTCGAGTCGCGCGCGCTGGTCGGCCGTCGCGCCGCGGCCGGCGTAGGCG
Source organism: Haloarcula sp. DT43 (assembly GCF_037078405.1). Taxonomy (NCBI): domain Archaea; kingdom Methanobacteriati; phylum Methanobacteriota; class Halobacteria; order Halobacteriales; family Haloarculaceae; genus Haloarcula; species Haloarcula brevis. The sequence goes on from NZ_JAYMGZ010000007.1 coordinate 25,840, forward strand.
AGCAGGAACGCGTCGGGAAAACACTCGCGTGCGGCCGTCGCCGCCTCGGCGTTTCGCTCGGGGTCCTCGCTGGCGACGACGACGCTCTCGGGGCGAACGTCCAGCCCGCCGAGGACGGCCGGGTCGGTCTGGTCGGCCTCGAAGACGTTGATGCCGTCCGCCCGGAGCGTTTCGGCGCGGTGCTCGTCCTGTGTCACGACCGCCAGGTCGCCGCGGTCGTCGCTAATCGCGTCGAGAAGGTCCGCGGCGGTCGGGCCGAGTCCGAGCACCAGCCGAGAAAGCATACCGTGGAGTCAGCGCTGGAGCGTCTAAAAACCCGTCACTTCAGCCGTTCCTGCAGAAACGACGGATGCGCGGCGGTAACGCCGTCGAGCGCGAGAATCTTGTCCTCGATGACGTCGGCCAGCGAGTCCCCGTCTATCGCCCGGACCTCCGCCATCAGCATGTGGTCGCCGCTCGACGTGTACAGTTCCTCCATCTCCGGGATGTCCTTGAGGTTCCGGGTGGCCTCGACGTAGCAGTCGCTCGCCACGTCGATGCCGACGAGGGCAATCGACTGCCCCGCAAGCTTCTTCGGGTCGACGTCGGCCGAGTAGCCGACGATGACGCCCTCCTCTTCGAGCTTCTGGATGTACTTCCGAACCGTCGGTTTCGATACGTCGGCACGCTCCGCGATTTCTGCGTACGAGGCCTGTGCGTCCTCTTCGAGGACCGACAGGATTCGACGCTCCGTGGACTCGGCACTCATGGACTATTCTTTTCGGTGCATGAAAAAATATCTTCCGAACCAGAAACCCACGTTCGGGGGGTATCCGCGGAGTTACTTGTGGTGTTCGAGGAGGTTGTCGTAGGTCCGCTCCCACTCGGCGTCCTCGTCGAAGTACCGCTCCGCGAGCGGTTCCTCGGGCATCTCGCCGATGGCGCGTTTCTCCTGTCCGTAGGAGGGGCGCTCGTCCTCGACGTACATCCGGCCGGTCAGCACTTCGCCCTCGTAGAGGCGCTCCTCGGTCTTTCGCATCATCTCGGCGGCTTCCGCCCGGTCCGAGACGTCGAAGTCGAACTCGTCGGACTGCTGGACGTCCGTGTACGGGACGTAGTGTTTCGCGTCCTTGTTCCAGGTCGGACACTGGGTCAGGAAGTCGATGTGCGCGAAGCCGTCGTGTTCGATGGCCTCGGCGATGATTTCCTTGGCCTGGTTCGGGTTCACGGCGGCGGTTCGGGCGATGTAGGTCGCGCCGGCGTTGAGCTGCTGGGACAGGGGCCGAATCGGCGACTTCGCCGACCCGTGGGGCTGTGTCTTGGACTTGTGGCCCTTCGGCGACGTCGGCGACGTCTGGCCCTTGGTCAGCCCGAAAATCTCGTTGTTGAACACGATGTAGGTCATGTCGTGGTTCTCACGGGCCGTGTGGATGGTGTGGTTCCCGCCGATACCGTAGCCGTCGCCGTCCCCGCCGGCCGCGATGACTTCGAGGTTGGGGTTGGCGAGCTTCGCGGCCCGGGCGACGGGCAGCGAGCGGCCGTGGATGGTGTGGAAGCCGTAGCTGTTGAAGTAGCTGTTGAGCTTGCCCGAACAGCCGATGCCGGTGAACAGCGCGACCTCGTCGGGGTTCTTGCCGACTTCCGGCATGGCCTGCTTGAGCGCCTTGAGGACGCCGAAGTCGCCACAGCCCGGACACCAGGTCGCCTGCGGTTCGATGCCGGGTGTGAACTCGTCTCGGTCTATCTCTCGTTCCTCGCCGATTGCGCTGAATGCACTCATAGGTTAGTCACCTGCCGCAGGTACGTACTTCATGTTGCTCGCGGCGAGTTCCTCGCCGTCGATGCTGGACTCGAACCCGTCGACGATTTCGGCGGGCTCGAAGGGGTTGCCGTTGTACTTCAGGAGACTCGACATCTTGTCGCCGTACTTGCCGAGTTCCTTCTGGGTCAGGCCGCGGAACTGCGCCGTGGCGTTCATCTCGACGACGAGCGCTTCGTCGACTGATTCGAGCCACTCGGAGACTTCCTCCTTCGGGTACGGTGCCATGTCGGAGACGCCGAGCGCCTTCACGGAGTGGCCGTTCTCGTTGAGGCGGTCGACGGCCTCGAAGACGGTCCCCTGCTGGCTGCCCCACACGAGGATGCCGTGGTCGGCGTCCTCGGGTCCGTGGTAAGTCTGGTGGGACGTGTTCTCGTCCAGGTCGGCCCGGATGTCGTCGAGCTTGTTCAGCCGACGGTTCATCTGGGCGATGCGGTTCTCGGGGTCCTCGCTGATGTGGCCCGACGGGTTGTGCTCGTTGCCCGTCGCGAGGAAGCGACCGTCCTTCTGGCCCGGCACGGAGCGCGGGCTGACGTTCGAGCCGTCCTCCGGCTCGTGGAGGAACCGCTGGAACTTCCCGGAGGAGTGGTGTGCCGCGTCCTGAATCTCCGCTTCGGTGAGGACCGACCCGGGGTCGGCGTTTGGTTCCTCGTCGAAGTGGCTTGCCGGGAGGTTCCGGAGCTCGCCCTGTATCTTCTGGTCGTAGATGACGATGGCCGGAATCTGGTACTCGTAGGCGATGCGGAACGCTGAGCGGGTCTGGGTGTAACACTCGCGGATGTTCGCCGGCGCGAACACGACGCGGGCGGAGTCGCCCTGTGACGTGTACAGGACGTGTTCGAGGTCGGCCTGCTCGGGCTTGGTCGGCATCCCCGTCGAGGGGCCGGCCCGCATCGCTTCGACCAGCACGATAGGCGTCTCGGTCATCTCCGCCAGTCCGAGCGGTTCGGACATCAGCGCGAAGCCACCGCCGGAGGACCCGGACATGGCCTTCACGCCGGCGTGGGACGCACCGAGCGCCAGCGCGGCGGCCGCGATTTCGTCCTCGACCTGCTCGGAGATGCCGCCGAACTCGGGCAGGTGTTGGGACATGATGGTGAACACGTCGGTCCACGGTGTCATGGGATACCCCGAGATGAAGCGACAGCCCTCGTCGATTGCGCCGTAGGAGATGGCGTTCGAGCCCGAGAGGATGACCTGCTCCTCGTCGTGGGAGCCCTCGGGGACCTCGATGTCGTGGTCGATGTCGAGTTCGCTCGCGGCTTCGTAGGCGTCGTGCAGGACGTTGAGGTTCGCCTCCTGCATGTCGCCGCTCATGTTCTGCTTGATGAGCTTCTCGAACTCGTCGGTGCTGATGTCGAGGATGGCCGCGGTCGCGCCGATACCGGCCGTATTCCGCATAATCTCGCGACCGTGCTCCTTGGCGATGCCGCGGAGGTCCATCGGGACGACGTGCCAGTCGTTCTCCTCGGCGGCCTCCTCGAGACCGATTTCGTCGACGTCCTCGTCGTCGAGCAGCCCCTCGTCGTACAGCAGGACGCCGCCCTCGCGGAGGTCGTCGAAGTTCTCGTACAGCGGTTTCAGCTCCTCTTTGCCGTAGTAGGCCTCTTCCTGTGGGTTCCGGGCGAAGGAGTCACCCAGGGCAAGCAGGAAGTTGTAGCCGTCCCCGCGGGACTGTACCGGCTCGTCTTTCGCACGTACCTCGACGTACGTGTGGCCGCCACGGATACGCGACGGGTAGTGACGATGTGTGAACACGTTCAGCCCCGACCACATCAAGGCCTTCGCGAAGTTCTGGCTTGTCGAGTCGATTCCGTCACCGGAACCTCCGGCGATTCGCCAGATTAGTTCGTTGTCTGTCATTGTGAAATCCTCGGCCCCAGCTCTGGTGCCGTACCAGTCCGTTGGGGGGCCATGACTAAAGATTTTCCACTATATCACCACTCATTAATCGTTATCTTTCGCCTCAGGACCTCAGGTTGCCGTTTTCGAACTGACGAATCGTCGCTATTTGCACGTATTCTGACGGCTGTGTTATATATCACGATGACACGTGTCGCCGTCGATTCCCCGCACGTGTTCCCCCGCCCGCAACGACTAACACAGTGACTACCGATGTACAGTCGAGGATGTCGTTAACGGAACTCATCGCCGGCGTCGAGGACCACCGAAAGACGCTGACTATCTTCAACGCCGGGCCGAAAGCGGCCGAAGACCTCCGCGAGCGCTTCGCGGACCGCAACGTCCGCGTCCAGACCGAGCAGACCGAGAGCGGGCGGCCGGGGGAGTTCATCACTCTCAGCGACGACGGGGAGGTCATCGCGGCCGCGAGCCTCGACTCGTTTACCGACTCGCTCGACGAGGGACGACAGTACATCACGAGGGAGAACAGCCCGTACGCGTCGATTCTCGACCACCTCGACGAGACGATGTTCACCTCGTGGTCCATCCAGCGGATGACCGCCGCGTCGCGCGAGATAGAGGACCGCGCGTGGCGGGTGGGCCAGGGGGCCCTCCACGCTGGCTTCCAGACGCTCTCGACCCTGCAGGGCGAACTCGACCTCTACGAGCGGCTGGGCGAGACCGACGTGGACGTCCACGCCTACGCCGTCCCCGACATCGAACCGCCCGAGCACAGCACCTTCTCGCTGCACCTGGAGCGGTCCGACGAAATCGCCGACTCGTGGTTCGTCGTGTTCGACGGCGGCGGCGACCCGACCCAGAAGTGCGCCCTGCTGGCGGAAGAGCGCGAGCCACGCGAGTTCTACGGCTTCTGGACCTACGACGAGTCGACGGTCGACTGGATTGTCGACTATCTGGAGGAGACGTACGGCTACCTCGAACAGTGAACGCTCCCTCCGACCCGGCTCTCGCGGCCCCGACGACGGTTCGCGTCCCGGTCGCTCCCAAGTAACGACATGTCCTCCAGCGAACCCCGACAGTTCCGTATCGAGGAGACCGGAGCGCGGGTCAACGGTCTCGAACTGGAGTTGCACCTGTTTTTCGGCGTCTGGGCCGTCGTCGAGCGCGGCGAGGACCGGTGGGTCGTGGCCACCGACGACGGCGAGCGCCGGACGCTCGTCGCAGTCTCCGACTGAACGCAGCGGACCGCGAATCAGGCTCCGGTTCCAGCCACGTTCTCGAACACTGCGGGGTCGTGGCCCAGCAGCACCTCGGCCCCCGTGGCGCGCTGGCGGTCTCGGCACCGCTCCAGGCTCTCCTTCCAGGCACCGTTGTTCCACAGGAGGCTCGTCGCCATCGGCTGGCCGGCGTAGTTCGCCTCGACGTACGCTTCGTCGCCGACGACCAGCAGCGGCTGTTCCGGGCGGTCGATGAAGGCGCCCATGAGACCCGGCGTGTGTCCGGGGAGGTGCAGCAGTTCGATGCCGTCTGCGAGGTGGTAGCTGTCGCCGTGGACGATTTCCCAGTTCAGGTCGCGGTCGAAGTCGCTGGCCAGATAGGCGATAGAGCCCTCGTCCGTGTTCGCGCTGTAGTACGCGTACGGGAGTTCTTTGCGGTGGACGTAGATTGGAACGTCCGTTCCCGCGAAGTTGTGCAGGCCGCCGGCGTGGTCCAGGTGCAGGTGGCTCATCACGACGGCGTCGACGTCGTCGACGCTGTAGCCCGCCGCTTCGAGGTCGGTCGACAGGGCGTGGTCGGCGGCGTCGACGTGTGCGAACGCTTCGTACAGCGGCGTCGGCCAGTACCCGTCCCCGGCCTCCGGATGGGAGCCGGTGTCCCAGAGGACAGTCAGGTCCGGCGTCTCCACGACGAGGTTCCAGACGACGTAGGTCTCGTAGTCGTGTTCCGGGTCGCGGTCGGACGCCGTCGCGACGCTGTGGCCGTCGACGACGAAGTTCCGGTCGGCCCGTACGCGGCCACGGTCGAGCAGTGTCACTGTGAGGTCGTCCATGCGATAGCTACGGGCCGTGCGAAGGTAAAGAACGGTGCCGAACCGCGCCCTCGACGTGCTTCCCTTCGTGTTGTAGTGGACCTACAGCCGGTTGCCACGGTAACGCGGGTCTCGTCCCGGGTCAGCGGCGATTCCCTTTATATTGGAGCCAGCAGGAATAGCGGTGCACCCACACACACCACCCTGCAAGTGTTCTGGGCGTTCTCGGGGGAGGGGGTGGGGAGGGGCACTTTCCCCAGAGCGAACTTAAATGAACGGACACTGGTGGAGAGGAACTGCCTCTCAGTGGAGTAGATATGGGCTTAGAGCGGTGAAAAGACGAATAGATGCGGCTAGACCTGATAATAGAGCTCATCACGGTTCGGTGACTAGCAGCAATAAGTTCATATACCATAAAATATAAAAACAAAATCTAGATTGACAGTCGAGTCAAAACGGACGGGACGAAATCACAGGACTGAAGTGGTATAACTCAGGATTAGCTGTAGCGGCCCGCTCGTGCCCGTTCTCCGGAGCGGTTCGAGAAACACTTGCAGGGTGGTGTGTGACTGCACGGCGCGAAAACACTTGAAACACTTGCACGGTGGTCACTGGTTTTATATACGGTCACTCGAAAGGTGGGGGTACGATGGTCGACGTGAACGAGAACCCGTTCGACGGGACTGACGCGATCTTCGAACGCAAGCAGCCACTGAAGAAGGACACGTTCACGCCGGACACTATCTTCCACCGCGACGAGGAAATCGAGTTCTACATCAACGCCCTTCAGGACGTCATCGTCGGCCACGACCCGAACAACGTCTTCGTGTACGGTCCGACCGGTGTCGGGAAGACCGCCGTTACGAAGTGGGTCCGGGACAAGCTCGAAGAGAAGGCCGAGGCCGAGGACATCCCCCTCACCGTCATCGGGCCGATTAACTGCCGGAACTACCGGTCGGCGTATGCGCTGGTCAACACGCTCGTCAACGAGTTCCGTGACCCGGAGAACCAGCTCCCGGAGAGCGGCTACAGCACCGACAGCGTCTTCGAGTTCCTCTACGAGGAAATCGAAGCCGTCGGCGGGAACGTGCTTATCATCCTGGACGAAATCGACAACATCCCAGCGGACGCACGGAACGACTTCCTCTACGAACTGCCGCGGGCCGAAGCCAACGAGAACACGCCCATCACCGACGCGAAGGTCGGGCTCATCGGCATCTCGAACGACCTCAAGTTCGTCGACGTGCTGGAGCCGAAGGTGAAATCGACGCTTGGGGAGCGGGAAATCAAGTTCGGCCCGTACGACGCGACCGAACTCCGCGATATTCTGGGCTACTACGCGGACATCGCCTTCCGGGAGGACGTTCTCGGCGAAGACGTCGTCCCGCTGGCGGCGGCCTTCTCGGCGCAGGAACGCGGCGACGTTCGCCAGGGGCTCCGCATTCTCGAAAAGGCCGGGGAGTACGCGCGGATGGAGGGGGCAGACGGCGTGACGGAGGCACACACGCGGCGAGCGACGGACACTATCGAGACCGACGAACTCCTCGATTACTTCGAACACGACCTGAGTTCACAGCAGGCGCTGACGTATCTCGCGACGACGCTGGCGCTCATCGAACCGAAACACGAGGCCTCGACGAAGCGAATCTACAACCTCTACTCCTCGATTGCGGAGTCCAGCGGCCGCCGGGTGAAATCCGAGCGCAAGATATACGAGTTCCTCGACCAGCTCTCGATGCAGGGGCTGGTCCGCTCTGCCGAGCGGAACCTCGGCCGGAAAGGGGGGCGCAAGTACATCTACGAGGTCACGGACGACCCGACGGACATCATCAACGCCGCGCTGCAGTCCTCCTACAGCGACGCCGTGCCGAGCAACGTCAACGGGATTCTCGAACACTATCTCGAGGACGAGGCGACCGAGTTCGAGGCCCCGGACACCACCGACGACGAGCAACAGAACCTCTGGCAGTTCACGTAGCCACCCCTCCCCCGCGAACCCCGAGAACACTTGCACGGTGGTGTGTGTGTGTCCAGCGACGAGTGCTCCCTCGCGCGGTCCAGAACAGTTGCAGGGTGGTGTGTACCCATGAACGGTCGCAGAGACGGGGCAACAGCGGACGGTCACGCCGGGTCCACCACGTATGGCGCGGAGAACACTTGCAGACCGGTGTACCCGTCCGGTCTCGGCGGCCGGACACCCCGCTTCGAAAACACTTGCAGGGTGGTGTCGACGCCGATTCGACGGTGAAAACGCCCAGCACGCGCGCTCGGAACACTTGCAGGGTGGTGTGAACCCCGTTCGTGAAACACTTGCAGGGCGGTGTGTGAGACACCAGCCAGCCGAGTCGCGCTGTGAGATGTCCGTAGCACGGTGATCCCGGGCGCTCTGGCCGCACGCGAACACTTGTAGGGTGGTGTCTGAACACGCGTACACCGTTCTGGGCCGACTGCAGCCGAACCCGGAACACTCGCAGGGTGGTGAGAGAACACTCGTACGGTGGTGTCCCGACCCCGGGAACGCCGGGACTCCGTGGCGGCTGTCCCGCCGGCCTGTGCAGGCAGTCCGGTCTCGGCCCCGTCGCCGTGGTCGACCCGTTCGGCCCGAAGAACACTCGCAGGGTGGTGTTCCCCCGAAAAACCGGCCTGTAGCCCGGGTGGGGAACGGACCCGAGGGGACCGCGTCGTTATTTCGGCGCCTGGTTGTAGATGAGGTTCCGCTGGATGTCGTTTGCGCCCTCGTAGATGACCGGAATCCGGACGTCCCGGTACACGCGGGAAATCCGGTTCTCCGTCAGCACGGACCGGCCGCCGTGGAGTTGCATCCCCTTCTCCGCGCAGTCCATGGCGGCCTCGGTCGCTTTCGTCTTCGCCAGCGCGGCCCAGTAGCCGGCGTTCTCCTGATTGGCGACGCGTTCGGCGGCGTGCCAGGTGAGCGTCCGGGCCGACTGGAGGCCCAGTTGCATGTCGGCCAGCTTGTGCTGGACCGCCTGGAACTCGTCGACGGTCCTCCCGAAGGCCTCGCGGTCGTGGACGAACTCCCAGGCCTCCTCGATGGCCGCCGCGGCGAGACCGATGCCGTGGCCGCCGACGACGACGCGCCCGTGGTTGAAGAACTCCGCGAGCATGTAGAAGCCGGCCCCCTCGACGCCGACGAGGTTCTCCTCCGGAATCCGGCAGTCGTCGAGCACGATGTGTGCCTGCTTGGACGCCCGGAAGCCCATCTTCTCGGGGATGTGCTCGGCGTGGTAGCCGTCGGCGTCCGTCGGGACGATGAACATCGAGTAGTTCCCGTAGCGGTCGTTCGGGTCGTCGCCGGTCTTCGCGTACAGCGTCACCCAGTCGGCCTCGACGCCGTTGCCTATCCAGTACTTCTCGCCGTTGATGACCCACTCGTCGCCGTCCTTCTCGGCGGCCGTGGTCATCCCGGCGAGGTCGCTCCCGGTCTCCGGTTCGGAGACGGCCAGGCCAGTGAGCTGCTCGCCCGCGGCGACGGGCCGGAGGAACTCCTCTTTCTGCCACTCGTCGCCGTGGTCCTCGACGATTTCCGCGCCGAAACTGGCCAGCTGGAGCGTCAGCGCGATGCCCGCGTCGGCCCTGTACAGCTCTTCGGCCATCGCCAGCATCTGCTGGAGGTCGTAGCCGCTCCCGCCCCACTCCTCGCCGATGTCTTGAGCGACGAGGCCGGCCTCCGTGGCCGCTTCGAGTACCTCCCAGGGGTACTCCCCGGACGCGTAGTACTCGCCGGCGACCGGCTCGATGTGCTCCGCGGCGAACTCCCGGGCGTCCGCCTTGACCTCGCGTGCGTGCTCCGGAACGAGCTTCTCCGACAGTAGGTCCATGGGAACTGTCATGGTTTGTGTACTCATATACTCCGTGGAACTCTGCCAAACCCCGTTGTAGTTGTTTCCGATAAAATCCTGATAATCGGCCAGCACGCTTTTTGGTGACTGTGGCCTTCCACGGACATGAACCGCCGAGACTACCTGCTCGCCGGAGCCAGCCTCGGAACCGCCGGGCTCGCGGGCTGTTCGTTTCTCGCCGCGGCCGAAACACCGCCGCCGGACGTTCCGACACAGCGCCTCGAGGAGGGCGGCTGGACGCAGACGAACCAGTCCTCGGAGACGGTGTTCGACCGCAGCTACGGCCCGGTGTCGGTCGAGGCCGTCTCCAGTACGGTCCAGTACGCCGACGAACAGCTACGGGAGCGCGTCGCGGACCGGACCCTCGACCAGGTCCAGACCGCCCTCTCCGTATTTTTCGCCACGCGAGTGGACTTCAGTCCGAATCTGGACAACCTCCCCGGCGGCGTGGGCCGCGAGGAACTGCTGACGGAAGTCCGGACGAACGCCCGCGATAGCTTCGAACAGCAGATGGAAGCCCAGGGCCTGACCGACATCGAGAAGACCGGCGAGGGAACCGTCGACATCGACACCGGCGAGACGGCCGAGACAGTGGAACTGTCGGCCGTCTACCCGTTCGAGGGGATTTCCTTCGACGTGACCGAATCGGAGGCCGTCGAGATACCCGCGAGCGACATCGACATCTCGGCGATGTTCGCCGTCTGGCACCACGGCGACTTCGTTCTCATCTCCGGGGGCGCGTACCCGGCACAGGACTTCGAACAGGCCGTCGAGAACTCCCTGAGCGACGGCATCACGGTCACCGTCAACGTCGACCTCGGCCTGGAGCCGGACACCTACCGCTCCGAAGTCCGGGACCTGGTCACCGGCGTCCAGTGACCGGTCACTCCGGGGCGGCGTCGTCGGGGACGCGCCCCTCGACGAGCGACTCGTCGGCGTACTCGTCCCGAAGCGCCTTCTTGTCGAACTTCCCGGTCGCCGTCTTCGGGACCTCGTCGATGGTGATGAAGTTGTCCGGTACCCACCACTTGGGGTAGGAGTCGAGGATGTGGTCCCGGAGTTCCGCGGCCAGCGCGTCTTCGTCGGCGTCGGCCGCCGGCACAATCATCGCCAGCGGCCGCTCCTGCCAGCGCTCGTGTGGGACGCCGATGACCGCCGCCTCGTTGACGCCGTCGTGGGCTATCAGCTCGTTTTCCAGTTCGAGCGAGGATATCCACTCCCCGCCGCTCTTGATGACGTCTTTCGCGCGGTCGACTATCTTGATGTAGCCGTCCTCGTCGACGGACACCACGTCACCGGTCTTCAGGTAGCCGTCCTCGAACTCCTGCTCGTTCGCCTCGGGCCGCTTGAAGTACTCCGTGGTCACCCACGGGCCGCGGACGCACAGTTCGCCGAAGTCCTCGCCGTTGTGCGGGACCTCGTTGCCGTTGTCGTCGACGACGCGGAACTCGAGGCCCGGCGAGATGAGTCCCTGTTTCGCACGCTTGTCCAGCTGGGTCTGGTAGTCGGCGTCCTGCAGGTCGCTGCGCAGGGTCGCCACCGCGCCGACAGGGGTCGTCTCGGTCATCCCCCAGGCGTGGACGAGCTCCACGCCGTGGTCGTCGAAGAAGCGAATCATCGCCTCGGGCGCGGCACTGCCGCCCACGATGAGGCGTTCGAGCGAGGAGAGGTCCACGTCGTATTCCTTGATGTACTCCATCAGCCCCAGCCAGACGGTCGGGACGCCGGCGGTGACAGTGACGTTCTCCTCCTCGATGAGCGTCGCGAGGTCCGCCGGCTCGGGCTGTGGGCCGGGGTAGACGTGCTTGGCCCCGCCGGCGGTCGCCGAGAACGGGAGCCCCCACGCGTTGACGTGGAACATCGGGACGACCGGCATCACGACGTCGTCGTCGTCGAGGGGAATCCCCTGCGGCGACTGAATCGCCATCGTGTGGCTCCAGAGCATCTGCTGGGTGTACTCGACGCCCTTCGGGCGGCCGGTCGTGCCGGACGTGTAGCAGAGGCCCGCCGGCCGCTCCTCCTCGAGTTCGGGCCAGTCGTACTCCGTCGGCTGGTCGGCGATGAACGACTCGTAGGCGACGGCGTCGAGGTCCGTCTCGGGAACGGATTCGCTCATCACGACGAACCGCTCCACCGAGTCGAAGGAGTCTGGGTCGTCGGCGGCGGCCCCCTCCAGTTTCGGCAGGAGCGACTCGTCGACGAAGACGAGCCGGTCCTGCGCGTTGTCGACGATGTACTGGATGTGTTCGTCGGGCAGGAGCGGATTGATGGTGTGGAGCTGCGCACCGATTCCGGGGACGCCGAAGTACGTCTCGAAGTGCCGGCTGTGGTTCCAGCAGAACGTCCCGAGCCGTTCGCCGTCGCCGTAGCCGGCCTCGTCGAGCGCGTTCGCCAGCTGTGCCGTCCGTTCGGCGTACTCGGCGTAGTCGTGCCGGACGACTCCTTCGTGAGTGCGTGAGACGACCTCTGTGTCGGGATACAGTGTCTCTGCACGCCACAGGAACGGTCGGAGCGTCTGCGGGCTTCCTCCTGGCATACCACCACGCAAGGGCCCCCGGTACAAGAAACTCTGTTAAATCTTTGATGAAGGAAAAGCAGTTCATCCGCGCCGTCCGTCCGGTCTCGTCGGCTGTCCTACACTTCGATTTCCTGCATCAGGTCGACAAGCTCCTCCAGTTCCGGGAACGTGTACACCTTCACGTTGATGTCGGACTCCAGGGCGTGGACGCGGGAGTCGAACATCAGCGCCATCTCGTTGTCCCGGTCGCCGACGAGCTGGTCGACCATTCCACTCCCGGGGCCGAAGGTGAAGCTCGGCGTCGAGATGTCGATGGTCGTATCGAGGACGTTCGCCCAGCCGTCGATGAAGCCGCTGGTCATGATGTTCCCGATTTCCTGAATCGCCGACCGCTCCATGTCGGTGAAGCCGCTGGCGTTGGGGTCAGTCTCGCCCATGTCGCCTATCATCCCGGTGGCGAGGTCCTTCGCGCTTTCGGCGTTGAACAGGAACAGGATGTGCCCGTGGGGCTTCTCGACCATCTCGATACTGATACCGATTTGCTTCTCGTCGCCGACGTGTGTCTTGATATCCGGAATGTCGATGAAGTTGATTTTCGTTATCTCCATCTCCGTCTCCATCCCCGTCATCTGGCTGAGGTGGTTCGCGACCGTGTTACCGCCCTGTTTAGCCATCTGATTGAACAACCCGAGCTTCCGAATATCTATCATCAGACTCATTCGTTAGGACCAGCGTTAGCGCTCAGTTGTGGGGCCTCCCACATAAGCTATGCACCCGCATTTTCGTCAGCGAGAATCGGAGCGGTCCGCGGAACTGTTCGGGCGTGTCGATGCCACACTCGTCGACGGTGAATCACTCGACGCGGACGCTCACGGCGACGCCCTCGCCGAGGGGCAACAGCCCGGTCTCGAACGCCGGGTCGCCGCCGACGCGGTCGAGATACGCGGCGATGCCGCGGCTCGTCTCGTTGGCATCGACGTCGTCGCCGGCAAGCAGCGCCCGCACGTCCTCGAACTCCAGCGGCCCGGCCGCTATCATGTTGTCGGCGACGACGGCCCCGCCGACCGGCACCTTCGACCGGACCGCCTCGAAGGCCTCGACGTACCGGTGTTTCTCGTTGTCGATGAGCACCACGTCGAACGGGCCGTCGTAGCGGTCGACGGTCTCGATTGCGTCCCCGTGTTCGAAGGTGGCCCGGTCGGCGAACCCGCCGCGGTCGAGGAACTCGCGGGCCTCGTCCAGTTCGTCGGCGTCGACTTCGGTCAGGACTAGCTGTCCGTCGTCGCCGACGGCGGGGGCCATCCAGTACGCCGAGTAGCCAAAGCCCGACCCGAACTCGAAGACCCGGTCGGCGTCGACCATCCGGGCGACGAGGCGGAGCCAGCCGCCGACGGCGGGACCGACCGTCGGGAACCCCTCCAGGTCGGCCTTGGCGTCCATCTCCTCGATGACCGGGTCGCTTTCCGGCGCTATCGTGCGGGCGAACTGCTCTGTGATCGCCGGGAGCGGCGTCTCGTCCATGCCAGGCTATGCCGACAGCGGCCACATAAATGGTCGGGCGCGACTACCCGAGTTCGAGGCGCTCGACGTACCGGATGACCGACTCCAGGGCGGGATTGGGGTAGTACTCGACGGTGTTGTCCGCCGACTCGTAGGAGAGAATCCCGAGGTCGTCCAGTCGGGGCAGGTGATTGTGCGCCAGCGACACGCCCACCTGGTCGCGCGACTGGGGCGTCTCCCTGGCCGGGATGGCCTTCTCGCGTTCGTAGACGCGCTCGACGAGTTCGTCCAGCGTCATCTCGTTTTCCGACCGGTCTTTCAGGTGATACAGGAGGCTGCGCCGCCGCGGGGCGGAAATCAGTTCGAGCACCTGGTCGAACGAGTAGGGAATCGGAATCGTCTCGGGCTGTTCCGGGTCGCCCTTGCCGACGCCGCCGGGCGGGGTGACGGTGTTCCGGAACGTCGGCGTCTCCCCCTCGTCGGCGTTCGCCGCGGCCGTGACGGTCCAGCCGTGGTCCGGGAGGTACTCGTACACCACGTCGTACAGCGGCCGGAACATCTCGACCGTCTCCTCCGTGTGGGCCTCCGGGTCCATGTGGTGGTGGCTCTTGACGTCCATCTCGGCGCACTGCCGGTTCAGCGCGGTCACCAGCGTGATGACGCGGTCGCGCTCCCAACACTCCAGCAGCCCGGTCAGCGAGTGCAGGCACAGAAGCAGCGGGGTGTCTGCCCCCTCCAGCCGGCCGAGGTGGCGCGAGACGGTCGCGCCGATGTCTATGGGCTCGACGGTCTCGGGGAGGGTGTCGAGCGTCAGCGAGGGGAACGCGCCCGAGGCCGCCGCCTGCGAGTTCGCCGGGAGCGAGCTGCCGGCGTCGACGATTATCGCCTCCTCGGGCATCTCGTCGTCGAGGTGCTGTTGCCACAGCGAGAGGCGGGAATCGGGCGACTCCGACACCGTGACACAGATGGCTTTCGACTCACTGACGCCCTGATCGGTAAAGAATCCGGCACACCCTTCCCGTTCGGCGTCGCTCGAATCGGGCGCCAGCATCAGCACGGACCCGGCCTCGCCGAGAGGCCGGTCCCCAGTCCCGCTCCCGGAGTTCATTGCGTATTGTATCGTATCAGGAACCATAAAGCTACCAACAAATAAGGGTTGCCTTAGTGTTCAGCATCGTGCGACAGTGGGGCGTGACGCCACGACGGCCCACGGCCGCGCACCCGTGGTACTCGGTGCGCGTCTCAATCCCGAGTCCGAGGCTTTTTGCGAGGTTACGGCGAAGCGCCGACCATGCCTATCATGTCGAGTGGCGACTTCTCTATCCACGTCGCAGAGTGCGACGAGTTCGACGACGGGATGCCGATAAGCTCGTTCCCCGACGAGGTCACCTCCATCGACGACCTCGACTGCGAGTGCTGGAGCGGGTTCGACTCGCTCGACGAGGTGTAGCCGTCCGGAGCGCGGCCGTCGCCCCCGGCGGGACGTGCTCCCGGCGGCGCGCCTCAGAGCTTGTCGACGTCCCGGGCCGCCTCGGCCTGGTCGCGCACGGCCTCGAGCGTTGCGTCCGGGCCGGTCGCGGCCACTGCCGCGTTGACCGCCCCCTCCAGGACGGGCGCGTCCGCTATCACGGCCTCAATATCGCTCAGTTCGATAGCCACCTCGGCGTTCATGACGGCGCTGCCCAGGTCGACCAGGACGACGACGCCGTCCCCGTCGTCCGCGACGGCGAGGGCCGCCTCGATGTCGTCGGGAACGGTCCCGATTCCGCCGTCACCGTCACCACCGACCGGTTCGATGTTCGTCTCCCCCGCCATCTCCGCGGCGACCTCGGCGATTCCCGTCGCGGCAGTGTGGCTGTGGGACACGACGACGAGCCCCACCATTACTCCTCGCTCGCCTCCGCGTCGGGCACCGTCGGGGAACTGGCGTCGGCCGACGGAGCTTCCCTGTCGAGGTGGGCCGTCGCCGTCGCCAGCAGTTCCTCCATGACGTACAGCGTACTCGTCGCCCCCGGGTCCTGGTGACCGACCGACCGCCAGCCGAGATACGACGCCCGCCCCTTCGACGCCCGGATTGGGACGGTGAACGCCACGCCCCGTTCGGCCGCCGCGACGGCCTTCGCGAGCGCGTCGAGCGGGGGCAGGTCGTCCGTCTCGACGGACTTCTTGAACGTGTGGACCGCCGGGACGAGCGCGTCGACCATCGTCTTGTCGCCGACCCTGGCGTCGCCGCGGTCCTGTACCTTCTCCAGGTACGTCTCCGCGAAGGCGACGGCCGATTCGGCGGTGAGACCGTCGGTCAGTTCCGCGCTGGCGAACACCAGCGAGCCGCCGTACAGCGGCCCCGACGCCCCGCCGACCTCCGACAGCAGTGTCTTGCCGGCGGTCTTGACCACTGTCTCGATGTCGGGGTCTTCGAGGTCTGCGACCGCCTCGGCCGCCGCCTGCCACCCGCGGGCCATGTTCCCGCCGTGGTCGGCGTCGCCGATGGCGGAGTCGAGGTCGGTGAGCCGCTCGCGCTCGGCCTCGATACGCTCCGCGACGTTCTCGACGGCCGTCACGGCGGCTTCCGCGTCGCTGTCCGGACTCATCGGACTGTCAGGGCCGGCGTCTCGGCCGGCGCACTCAGCAGTTCCTTCAGTTCGTCGTCGACCGCACAGACCGTAATCGAACAGCCCGCCATGTCCAGCGAGGTCATGTAGTCCCCCACCCACGCGTCCCACGTCTCGATATCGCGCTCGCCGAGGCGCTCCTGCAGGCGTCGGTTGACGACGAACAGCTCCATCTGTGGCGTCCCGCCCATCCCGTTGACGATGGTGACGACCGCCTGCCCGGAGTCTAGTTCGAGGTCTTCGAAGACGGCGTCGGTGAGTTCGTCGGTAATCTCGTCGGCCGACATCGTCCCCGTCCGCTCGACGCCCGGCTCGCCGTGGATGCCGATGCCGAGCTCTATCTCGTCGTCGCCCAGGTCGAACGTGGGCTCGCCCTTCTCGGGGGTGACACAGGAGGTGAGGGCCATCCCCATGGTTCCGACGTTGTCGACGACCTTCTGTGCGACCCGCTGGACTTCGTCCAGGCTCGCTCCTTCGGCGGCCTTCGCACCGGCGGCCTTGTGGACGAGAATCGTCCCGCAGACGCCGCGGCGGCCGCTCGTGTACAGCGAGTCCTCGACGGCCACGTCGTCGTCGACTACCACCTCGGCCACCGCCGTGCCCTCCATCTCGGCCATCTCCCCAGCCGTCTCGAAGTTCATCACGTCGCCCTCGTAGTTCTTGACGACCAGCAGGACGCCCGCGCCGCTGTCGCAGGCGTCTATCATCGCTTCGAGTTCGTCGGCCGTCGGGGAGGTGAACACTTCCCCGGCCGCCGCGCCGTCGAGCATCCCCTCGCCGAGGTAGCCGGCGTGTGTCGGCTCGTGGCCGCTGCCCCCGCCACTGACGACGGCGACCTCACCGTCGACTGGCGCGTCGTCCCGGACCAGCACCTGCGTGCCGGGCAACCGACGAACCGTGTCCGGGTACGCCGCGACCATCCCGTCGAGCATCTCGTCGACCACCGTCTCCGCGTCGTTGATGAGCTTCTTCATGGTCCATGTTGACGAATGACTCACCGTCGCATAAAAGTACTCGTAGAGCCGACTGTCTGGCCGAAAAACACGTCCGTCCGCGTTCACGGGCCACCGCGCCAGCGATACGGCTCGCGAGCCTTCCCCCGCCGTCGGAATCAGGCGTTCCAGTACGCCGGTTCGTTGCCGGGCTTCCACTTTATCGAGCAGCCCCGGGACGGCTTCTCGGCGGCCGTGACCTGGCCCCCGTCCAGTAGCGTCTCGACGTGGGCGGCCATCTCCCGCTCGCTCGGTTCGTCGTCCGGGTTCGGCGCGTCGTCCAAGCGGCCGTGGTAGGCCAGTTTGAACGTGCCGCCGTCGTTCCGGAACAGGAACGGGTCGGGAGTACAGCGAGCGCCGTACGCGGCCGCGACCGCCTGAGACTCGTCGAACAGGTACGCGTCGTACTGTATCTCACCGCGGTCGACGAGTTCCTGCATCCGCTCGAAGGAGTCGTCGGGGTACTCCTCGGGGTCGTTGGCGTTGATGCCGACGACGGCCAGGTCGTCGTACGCCGCCGCGAGGCGGTTCAGTTCGTCTACCTTCGCCTTCGCGTACGGACAGTGGTTGCAGGTAAACACGACGAGCAGTGCCTCCCTGTCCGCGAAATCCGACAGTGAGTGGGCGTCCCCGTCCGCCCCCGGTAGTTCGAACGTCGGTGCTTCGTCCCCACGCCCGAGTACGTCGGACTCCGAATCGATTGAGACCATCGACACACAGTAGGGTTGTCGGCGCTAAAAGTCCACGGACGCCGGAACGACTCGCTGTGACGGCCGTCTTACTCGCTTGCGTCCTCGCGCGTCGCGGCCGCGGCGTCGAAGGCTTTCGCGGCCTCGAAGGCCGCGCTCCCGTCGTCGACCGAGAACAGCGTCTCCTGCCCCTCTGCTTCGTGTTTTTCCAGCAGACCGACCGTCACTAGTTCTTCGAGCGTCCCGTCGAGGTACAGCGTCTTCAGCGGCACGCCGGCCGCCTCGCTCAGGGCCGTCTTGGTGTACGTCTCGTCCGCGTCGAGCCGGAGTATCGTGTCGATGACCGTCGCCGCCTTGTCGTGGTTCGCCACGTGTGCCCATCCCGTGTCGGACCCCGAGCGCTGACCACCCTCTTCGAACATTACCCGAAGCCTAACTCGCAACGATATTAAAACTGCCCGGTGACCCGTCCGCGGACGGTGTGACCCTCTCCCACTATTGAGCAAGGCTTTTGTCCGCGTCACTCTCCTGCCACTGTATGAGCAGTCGCCGCGAGATACTCGACCTGCTACGGGAGAACGCCCGCTACACGACCGAGGACATCGCTCGGTTGACCGACTACTCCGAGAGCGAGGTAGCCGAGATTATCGAGGAGTTCGAGGAGGCGGGTATCATCCGCGGCTATCAGGCAGTCGTCGACTGGAACGCGGTCGAGAGCGACGAGGAGCGGGTCCGCGCCACCGTCGAACTCAACGTCACGCTGGACCGGGAGACCAGCTACGACGACATCTCGGACCGCATCGCAAAGTTCCCGGAGGTGACCTCGCTGCGCCTCGTCAGCGGTGACTACGACTTCGACCTGGAGGTCCAGGGCGATTCGATGCGCGAGGTGTCGCATTTCATCAGCGACAAAATCGCGCCGATTCCCGAAATCACGCAGACGGTCACCCACTACATCATGGAGTCGTACAAGGAACAGGGGATGGAGTTCGACGACCACGACGACGACGACCGGCTGTCCGTCTCACCATGACGTTCGAACCGGCAGACAGGGTCGACAGCGTGCCGCCCTCCGGTATCCGTCGGTTCTTCGAACTGGCCGAGGAGATGGACGACATCATCTCGCTCGGCGTCGGCGAACCGGACTTCTCGGCCCCGTGGGCGGCCCGCGAAGCCGCCATCGCGTCGCTCGAACGCGGCCAGACCTCCTACACCGCCAATCGGGGGAAACGGGAGCTCCGGGAGCGTATCGCCGACTACGAGGCGGCGACACACGGCCTGCAGTACGACCCCGACGAGGAAATCCTCGTCACGGCGGGCGCGAGCGAGGGCATAGACCTGGCTTTCCGGGCGCTGTTGAACCCCGGGGACTCCGTCGCCATCGCCCAGCCCTGCTACGTCTCGTACGTCCCCGGCGCGACGTTCGCCGGTATCGACGTGGTCGACGTTCCCACGCGCGCGGAAGACGAGTTCAAACTCACCCGGGAGGTGCTGGAGTCGTCCGGCGCGGCCGAGGCGGACGCCCTCGTGTACTGCTACCCGAACAACCCGACCGGGGCGACGATGACCGACGAGGAGATGGCCGCCGTCGCGGCCTTCTGCCGGGAGCACGACCTGCTGGTGTTCGCCGACGAGATATACGCCGACCTCACGTACGAACACGACCACACGTCCATCGCCACGCTCCCCGAGATGCGCGAGCGGACCGTCGTGTTCAACGGCTTCTCGAAGGCCTTCGCGATGACGGGGTTCAGGCTGGGGTACGCGATGGCCCCGCCGGCGGCAATCGAGGCGATGAACCGCATCCACCAGTACTCGATGCTCTCGGCCCCGACGACGGCCCAGCACGCTGCCATCGAGGCGCTTGACAACTGCCGGGACGAGGTCACTGACATGGCCGCCCAGTACGACCGCCGGCGGAAGTACGTCCTCACGCGCTTCGAGGAGATGGGGCTGGACTGTTTCCCGGCGGCCGGGGCGTTCTACGCGTTCCCCGAGTGCCCCTGGGACGACGCAAGCGAGTTCGCCGAGAGCCTGCTCCAGGAAGAGCGGGTCGCGGTCGTGCCCGGGACCGCCTTCGGGGCGGGCGGGTCCGGTCACCTGCGGGTGTCGTACGCGACCGGTCTCGGCGACCTCAAGGAAGCGATGGCCCGGATAGAGTCGTTCCTCGACTGATAATTAAGAACGGCGAAACATTCAGTATGGTCGACTTACTACCGTAAGGAGACCGTGATACGAACAGCCGGACCTTCTCTTTCGACTACAGTAGGTGGGGGTAAAGTTTTTTCCTGCCTAACGGGAGATGAATAACAATGGCTATCGATGACACCGGGGGAGGTGAGGCAGACGGGGTCGATGGGGGCCGACTGACCGACAAGCCCGTCCGGGTCGGCGAGTACACCTGGGACGACCTCCGCCGGGAGGTACACGACGGGGGGCGGTTCGACCGGAGCGCGTACCTCGGCTTCGAGCCACGGGAACTCGGCCAGCGACTCGAAGACGCGGCGAGCGCCGGCAAGACACTGCAAGCCCCCTTTGAAGAGTACCTCGACCCGACGACGACGCCAGTCGCGAAGGACATCTACACCTGGGAGCATTTCAAACAGGAGTACTACTACGAGGACGGCGACCTCCCCCGCGACGGCGACGGCGAGGTCGTCCCGTTCGACGCCAGCGAGTTCCTGGAGTTCGACCCCGAACACACCGAGAACAGGCTGTCCGCGGCCGAAGACATCGCCAGCGAGCTACACGAGTACGTCGAGGAGAACACCGTCGACGTCAACCCCGAACTGGACGAGGACGCGTTCTTCTCGACGCGGGAGGGCCACACGACCGTCGTCAACCGCTACGACCTCGAAAAGGCCGTCCCCCAGTCGAAGAAGTCCCACTTCAAGGAACTGGAGCGGTACTGGGTAAACAAACCCTACGCCTGCGTCGTCATCTTCCACTCACGGAAGGAAAACGAGAAGAAGTACTACGTCATCGAGCCGTACCTCACCGACATCGAACTCGACCTCCGCGAGTTCCTCTCGGGCAAGCTCAAGACCGCCATCAAGTACTCGGAGGACGAGGTCATCGTCCAGGGGACCGACGCCGACCGCGCCCAGGTCATCCAGCGGGAAGCCGAACAGCTCCTCTCCCGGTACGACCTCTACAACGGGCCGGTCTCCGGCGGCGAAGCGGGCGTGCTCGACCAGGTCAAGGAGCTGTTCGGCCTCGACGACGAGGACGAGAGCGAGACGACCGGACAGCTCGTCGGCATCTCCACCCGCCCGGAGCCGGCTATCCTTGAAGACGACGAGCCGAAGCTAAACGAGTACCAGGTCGAGAAACTGCTGTACATGCTCAAGCGGGACTTCGTCGGCTACGCCCGTATCGACGGGGTCAAACACGACATCAACGTCGAGGACATCTCCTGTGACGGGTACAACTCCCGGGTGTTCGTCTACCACACCGACTACGAACAGATAATCTCGAACGTCGAACACGGCGAGGGCGAACTCGACGATTTCGTCGTCAAGCTCGCCCAGCGCTCGGGCAAGGGCATCTCGAAGCGCCAGCCCCAGGTCGACGCGACGCTGCCGGACGGGTCCCGTGCCCAGTTGACCCTGGGCCGGGAGGTGTCTGACCACGGGACCAACTACACCATCCGTCAGTTCAAGGACGTGCCGTTCACCCCTATCGACCTCATCAACTGGAACACGTTCTCGCTGGACGAGATGGCCTTTCTCTGGCTCTGCATCGAGAACAACAAGAGCCTCATCTTCGCCGGTGGTACCGCCTCCGGGAAGACGACGAGCCTGAACGCCGTCTCGCTGTTCATCCCATCGAACTCGAAAATCGTCTCCATCGAGGACACGCGGGAGGTCGAACTCCCCCAGCGAAACTGGGTGGCCAGCGTCACCCGCCCATCCTTCGGCGAGGACGACAAGGGCGACGTCGACGAGTTCGACCTGCTGGAGGCCGCGCTCCGCCAGCGGCCCGACTACATCGTCATGGGTGAGATTCGTGGCGAGGAGGGCCGGACGCTGTTCCAGGTCATGTCGACCGGGCACACCACCTACACCACCTTCCACGCCGACTCCGTCGGCGAGGTCATCAAGCGGTTCACCACCGAACCGATTAACGTCTCGAAGACGTTGTTTACGGCGCTGGACCTCGTCTCGATTCAGACCCAGACCCGGGTCGACGGCAACAAGGTCCGCCGGAACAAGTCCCTGACCGAGATCAACGAGTACTCCGCCGAGAACGACGAAATCAACGTCCGGGACGTCTACGAGTGGCGCGCCGAGACGGACGAGTACATCCAGATGGGGAACTCCAACACCCTCGAAGAAATCAAGTTCGACCGCGGGTGGACCCAGGACAAACTCGACGAGGAACTGTTCAAGCGCAAGGTCGTCCTCGCGTACCTCATCGAGAAGGGGCTGAACACCTACACGCAGGTCGCGGCGACCATCCAGGCGTTCATCAACGACCCCGACACCATCCTCACGCTCATCGCCAACGACCAGCTCGAACTGTCGCTTGAGGACCTCCGGGAGATGGAGTCGGTCAAAATCGATATCGACCCGGAGAAAGAGGAGATGGTGCCCCGGCCCGACGCCCCGCCGGAGATGGTCGAGGAGACCAAGGCGGTGCTCGACAACGCCCAGCCGCTGTTTAACACGTACAAGAGCCGTGAGACGCCGGACATCGTCTCGGCGCTGATGGACGAATCCGACGACAGCGCCGACGAAGACAGCATCGAGTTCGGCCAGTTCGTTCCGAAGGCCGGGGCGGAGGCGGACAGGGAATGAGCCTCGACACACCGAGCCAGCAACAGGTGGGCAGTGGCGGCGCGCTCGGTGACACGTTCTACCCGGCGTACCAGATGGTGTTCGACGACGAGGGCGACTTCGTCAGCAGCGTCGAGAACAAGCTCGGCGAGGCCCGGATGGCCGACAACGTGGAGATGTTCCTCGCACGCGCGCTCGCGGTCGGCATCATCGCGGGCCTCGCGCTGTGGCTGGTCGGGACGTTCCTGGGCTACCTGCTCGTCCAGTTGCTCTTTGCGGGCGGAGAAGCGCCGACGCTCATCGGCATCCCCGTCCCCGAGAACGTCTCGGCCATCCTGGACATGTTGAAACTGCCCTTCCTCGTGCTCACGACGGGGGTCGTCTTCGGAGCCATCGGGTTCGGCATCGGGTTCGGGTCGCTGGTGTCGATTCCGTATTTCCGGGCGAGCGCCCGCGAGCGGGAAATCAACGTCCTGCTGTCCGACTCGATTTCGTTCATGTACGCGCTGTCCGTGGGGGGACTGAACCAGCTCGAAATCCTACAGTCGATGGGGCGGGCCGAAGACACGTACGGGGAGGTGGCAAAGGAGTTCCAGTCCATCGTGCTGGAGACGGAGTACTTCGATACGGATTACCGGACCGCCGTCCGGAACCAGGCGCTGCAGACGCCGTCGGACGAACTGTCGCAGTTCCTGACGGACATGCTCTCTATCATCAACTCCGGCGGTGACATGACCTCGTTCCTCGAAGACCAGAAGGAAAAGCACATGCGAACGGCCCGGCAGGAACAGGAGAAGATGCTGGAGACGCTGGAGCTGTTCGGCGAGATGTACATGACCCTCTCGCTGTTCCCGCTGCTTCTCATCATCATCCTGGTCATCATGTCGATGATGGGCAACGCCCAGAAGTCGCTCATCTACGGGACCGTCTACGGGCTGATTCCCCTGACCGGCCTGGGGTTTCTCGTCCTCGTCTCGACTGTCACGCAGGACTCTATCGGGGACGGCTATCTACGTTCGAGTCCCGGCGAGAAGGAACTCGTCGTCGACGAGGGCGTGGGCGTGTTCAACCTCGGACTCATCGAGAGCTACACGGGGACCTACAGCGTCTTCGACCGGATAAAGAGCCGGGAGGGGACCCACGAACTGCTGGCCATCCTCAAACGGCCCGACCTGTTCTTCCGTGACCACCCGCTGTTGGTGCTGTGGCTGACCGTCCCGCTGTCGATTCTCGCCGTCGTCGCGGCCATCGTCGTCGGGTGGGCACCGCTCTCCCTCGACGGGATGATAGCCGTTCCCGTCCGCTCGACGTTCTTCTGGGTGTACGTGCCGATGTACCTCAACTTCGTCCCGCTGATGGTCTTTTACGAGTGGAACCAGCGTTCCCGGAAGGCGATTATTGGGAAGCTCTCGGAGAACCTCCGGAAGCTCGCGTCGGCCAACGACACCGGGATGACGCTGCTTGAGTCGGTCAAAGTGGTCTCGGAGACCTCCTCTGGGAAGCTCTCCGACGAGTTCGAGACCATCCACGCGAAGGTCAACTACGGGACGAGCCTGAAGGACGCGCTCCGGGAGTTCAACAACAAGTACCACGTCCCGCGGCTGGCACGGACGATAAAGCTCATCGCGGAGGCCCAGGAGGCCTCCAGCCAGATTCAGGACGTGCTCTCGACGGCGGCTCAGGCCTCGGAGAACCAGGACGATATCGAACGGGAACGGAAGTCGCGCACGCGGATGCAGACGGTCATCATCCTGATGACCTACCTGACGCTGCTGGGCGTGATGGCGCTGCTGAAGACGCAGTTCCTGGACGTGATGGCCGGGCTTGCGACCCAGGCTTCCGGGGCGGGCAGTTCGAGCGCTCCCGGCGGCGGGTTCGGTGGCAGCGTCGACACGGAACTGCTGTCGATGCTGTTCTTCCACGCGGTGACGCTGCAGGCGCTGCTGTCGTCGTTTATCGCCGGCTACATCCGGGAAGTGAAGCTCGTCGCCGGCGTGAAGTTCGCGGTCGTCCTGTCGACGATTGCACTGGTGGTGTGGATAGCCGTGGGCTAGCGACCCGCCCGCGGTTCGACGGTTGAGTAACAAACAGCAAACAGGGTGTGTGGGAGATGGATACGAGAGCACAGACACCGCAGGACTTCGCCGTGGGGGTGAGCGTCCTGCTCGTGACGGTCATCGGGGTGTTAGCGTTCGTACAGGGCAGTGCGGTCGGCGTGTACGAATCCCCGGACGTACAGCGCAACCAACCGATTGCGGACAGAGCGGCGACGTACCTCGTCGAGAACTACTCCGTCCAGGGCACGCGCAACCACGTCCGCTACAACGCGAGCGGCGGGATGAACGCGTCGCTCAGTTCGGATACAGACGACCTCCGCGAGTTCAAAGAGCGGGCCGGGCTCATCGTCGCCACGGAGCGGCGGGTGAACCCGCGCGTGAACGTGACGATAGTCAACGCGTCGACGCTCGGTGCCGGGGCACGGACTCCAGCGGCCGACGACGGCGACACGCTCACCTGGGGACCGTCGGTCGCCGGGCAGCAGAACGTCGCGTCGACGGCCCGCGTGGTGAAACTGACGAACACGGACCAGTGTGACCCGGTCTGCTGGCTCGTCGTGAGGGTGTGGTAGCGATGCGGGGCCAGGCGTACACGCTCGAAGGCGTTCTCGCGGCCATCGTCGTCGTGACGGCGACCGTCTACGGCCTGTCGGCCGTCGACACCGGCCCGTTCCAGACGGGCTCCCAGCAACGGACGGCAGCACTGGAGACCCGCGCCAGCGACACGCTGTCGCTGGCGGCCGAGACCGGCGCGTTGCGCAACGCGACGGCCTGTTACAGCGTCGGGACGCCGACGCTTAACGGCAATCAGACCGGGAGTGCCACCGAGTTCGAGTCGATGCTGAACCGGACCTTCGACCGCCAGGGCACCCAGTACAATCTCTACCTGAGCTACTGGGACCCTGTCTCTGACTCGCGGCGGACCGCGCTCGCATCGCAGCAAACGGACGAGAACGTCGCCGAACGACCGGTCGCCGCGGCCGTTGCCACTGAAACGGTGACGCTGACCGACGACATGCCCGCCCGAATCGGCGACTGCAGCGGGACCGGTCCGCCAATCTCGGCCGTCGACGGGTACTTCGCTCCCGACGCGACGCCGGACTCTGTCGTCTACAACGTCGTGGAGGTGCGTCTGGTCGTATGGTAGCCAGCGACCGCGGGCAGCTGCTGTTGATAGGCGGTATCGCCGTCGCCATCGTCGTGTTCAGCACTATCCTGTTTGCCCACAGCCTCGCTGTCACCGACGGTATCACGACCACCGGGAGCGCGGACACTATCGAACGGTCGGCCGACCGCGAGGCCTCCGTCGAGCGGGACCTGGGACGGCTCGCGGCCGAAACGCGGGGCGACGACGTCGACGGGTTCGAGGCGCGATACGAGCGTGCCCTTCGGAACTACACGCGGACGCACAACCGGGTCGTCGCAAACAGCGGTGGGTCCTACTTGAATGCGACGCTGAACGAGTCGGCGTCGCTCGGGACCGAAGTGAACCAGACGACCTCCTCTCGGTTCACTCGACCTGGTGGTACGGGGTCGAACGTCGACTGGGACATCGCCCGGAGCGTTGACCGCGTCGTCGTCTTCAATCTGACCGTGACGCGCATCCCCGGGGTCGGGCGTGAGTTCATCGTCAAAGTGGTCGGCGACAACGGCGACACCTGGGAGATGGTCGTGACAGAACCCGGCGACAAGGAGGTGACGGTCACTCAACCCTCCGGCTCGACGGCTACCTGCTCGGGGACCGGTGACGCCGACGTCGACCTCTTCGCCGGAACCTGTGATATCGGCGGAACACCCGGCACGTTCCCGTCGTTCACCGAGACGCTGGACGCGCCCTACACTGTCAGTATCGAGAAGGGGAACCGCGCACGCGGTACGTACCGGTTCGCTGCCGTCGGCGACTTCCCCGGTACAAGCTATGACGCCGGGGACACGGCGTCGTACCCGGTCATCCCTGCCATCGACGCGACGTACGACACGCCGTCTGCGAGCTACAACCGAACTGTGTTCGTGGAGGTGGGAGAGGAATGAGCGTTCGATTCCGTGGCGACGACCGCGCTGTCTCGCCGGCCGTCACGCAGGCGCTCACCATCGGCATCACGTCGCTGTTGGTGACCGGTCTCCTCATCGGCGGGAGCCAGATGGTCGACTCACAGCGCGAACGGGTGACCCAGGAGGCGCTGGAGAACGTCGCCGACGGCGTCGCACGGGACCTGGTCCGTCTGGACGCGTTCGAGACCGGGACGCTCGACACCACGGTGTCGTTCCGCGCGATGTACCCCGAGCGAATCGCCGACCAGGCGTACAACGTCGAGGTAATATCGGATAGTTCGCACACGCACGTGTACGCGAACGCGTCCGGGCTGAATCGGTACGCCGTCGTGCAGTTCAGAAACGAGACCAGCGTCTGTCCCTCCGTCGTCTCTAGCGGTCCGCTAGCGGTTTCGTACAACGCGACGGCCGACTGTATGGCGGTGACCGATGGATGAGTGACGACCAGCGGAGCCACGACCGCGGCGTCTCCGACCTGCTCGCGTTTACGCTCACCTTCAGCATCATCGTCACCACCATCGCGCTGGTGTCGCTCGGTGGGCTCGGTGCGTTCGACGCCGTCCAGCGGGGCGCGACGACCGACGTCGCGGAGACGTCGATGGTCGGGTTCGCGGAGACCACGGACGACCATATCCGCGGCGACGCCCCGCGACGCACTACCAGTATGAAACTACAGGGCCATGGCCTCTCTCTCCGGCCGTCGACGTTGAACGTGACCGTCGACGGGCACACGACGAATATCTCGACCGGGGCGTTCGTCCGGGAGACCGACGCGGGGACGGACATCGTCTACACCGGCGGCGCGGTGTACCGGGTCCAGCAGGAGGGGTCAGTCGTCTCGAGAGAGCCCAGCTTCAGGTGTAGCCCCGACAGTGCGTACCTCGCCGTCCTCGCGCTCAACGGCCGGACCGACTTCGCGTCGTCCGGCCGCGTCACCATCGAGACCGCGATTCGAAACAGGACGCTCGTTTCCCCGGGAGCTGGCCGGTCGCCGTCCGCGACAACCGTCTCTGTCAACGTCTCCGGTACCGCGTACCCGGACGCGTGGCACCGCTTGTTCGAACAGGAACTGTCGAGCTGGTCGAACCACTCGGACCCCCACACCTACCAGTGTACGGGCATCAGCCGCGCTGTCGTCCACGATACGACAGTCGAGGTCCGTACTGTCACCTGAGTGGCAGTCTCCCCCAGTGGTAAAAGAGACCGTTACGCGCCAGTCAGTACGCGCGGCGATGAACGACCACCGGGCTCCGCTGGTAGTTTCGCCCTGTTTCGCCATCGTCGCAGTCTCGTCCCGTGGGTGCTTCCAGTTCATCGTAGGTGTTCGTACGTCCCCGGCGAGCATGATGTGTTTGAAAACCAATATCTTATCGTAGTCTTTCGTGATTGAGAAAGATTCGCAGGTCAACGGGCCTGCGATAGTACCGACTCACCCTCAGACCACAGTGACCGCATACTGTCACGATTCGGACCGTGGTCTCATTTTAATGTTAGGACGTGTGTGACGGATTTTACGAACGATATTCCAAACCGAGTGTGGAGACGAGTATTCAGCAGTATCTGGCTCTATATTCGCATTTGAGACTGGTGGGACCCGCTACTGAACGATAGCTACGTGTGAGCCGTTGGCAAGGTAGTACTATTACCCTCCAATCCAAAAGGACGGACACTAATGAAGAAGCAAGAACTCATTCACCTTCACAGTCTTCTCGCACAGGTACAGCACCACTACGAGCACGAAGCGGACGCCACCGTCGAACACGACCTGTACGCCGACCTGGGCGTCAAACCGACATCGATTCACAAGTCGAAGACGGACCACAAGGAGGCGGTGTTCGCCCTCGCTTCCGAACTGACCGGTGCCATGACCGAAGAAGCGGACGAGCCGCAGGCGCTGACCGCCGACTGAGACGACTCGTACTGTCGGCAGTCTTTTCACCGTTTCCCATCCCGATAGTTGCGTGTTCGTACCTGAGGCGGGCGTTTTCGAAAGTCCATGGTACACGCTATCCCGACTCTCAAACGACTTATACGGGAGGCAGCCGTACATCCAGTGTGAGCGACGATTCAGGGCGGCGGAACCTCCGCATGCCTACAAGTGACGAGATGTTCGCAGTCGTAACAGAACACCTTGGCGGGAACCACGTCCGTATCCGCTGTGAGGACGGCGAGACCCGACTCGGCCGGATTCCGGGCCGGATGAAGTTCCGGACCTGGATTAACGAGGACGACATCGTTCTCGCCGAACCGTGGGACTGGCAAGACGAGAAGGCCAACATCGAATGGCGCTACAAGGGGCAGGACGCCGACCAGCTCCGTTCGGAAGGCCACATCGACTCGCTGACCGCCTAATTTTACCACTGGACACGTTCGGTTCGCAACGACAGCGAGATAGTTCTCTCCCGGCCCGCATGGAAGTCATCGCGTAGTAGTCCCGACTGTGTCGGGCGTGTCCCGAGCGGCTCGTACGTCTCCCGATTGATATATAATGGCTGATCGAAATTCGTGGTTCGAGCTCTATGTCAGAACTCGAATACTACTATACGTTAGTTCATCGACAGTCGGTCGCTGTCTTGCGGTTATCTGTGTCACGCCATCACGTTACGTATGCGTCGTGTGTGTGCTACACAGGGCGGGTCCGAGACGATTCATTTATATGTTCCCCCGTCTTCTGAACTAATGCGAAGGTCGCACCGGGCAGCAAGCCCGGGTCGACACGCTCGGCCGGCCACCTGGGTCGGCCCGAGCCACGAGAGACTCTCGCTTTCCCTTCTGGGGTCGGCGAGGTCTCATCCCATGAGGATTCCACCCCTGCGGTCCGCCGTCAAGATGGAATCTGATGTGAGCCCACGGACCCATGCAGTAGTCAACACTGGCGTAGGAACCAGTGTGTTTGCTTCCGACGGAGTGCAACCACTTCCGCCGCTGATGTATATCAGCACATTCCGGTTGATCCTGCCGGAGGCCATTGCTATCGGAGTCCGATTTAGCCATGCTAGTCGCACGAGTTTAGACTCGTGGCATATAGCTCAGTAACACGTGGCCAAACTACCCTACAG
>NZ_JAYMGZ010000008.1 GCF_037078405.1 Haloarcula sp. DT43
CGGTAGCCGCCGCATTCAAGAAGTCGTCTACCGAAGCTACGTCTTGCAGGGCGTTGGTACTGCTGGACACAGTTTCCAAACCCTGCGGCCTCCCTTGGGAGGCTTTCTATGACACGCTCAACGGAAAAAAAGTAATCGTAATGCGAATTGAATCGACCGCTGGAAACGAACACAAAGTCTGGCTCACGGACAGTGAGATCGAGGACCTCCGCCGAGCCACCAACAGCCAACGCGACGACATCATCATTCAACTCGGGGCGTTCGTCGGCCTGCGGGCATTCGAGATCCCACAGGTCCGCCCTGCCGATGTGAAAGAAACCGAGAGCGGCCAGTACCGGCTGCGTGTGCAGGCCGGGAAGGACACCAGCGGGAACGGTGGGAAGCCTCGCGACGCCTACCTCCCAGACAACGTCGAGCGCGATCTCCAGCGCTTCCAGAACGAACACAACATCGCACCCAAGGACCCCTACATCGACCTGTCGCAACCGGGCGTCCGGGCCGTGGTTCGGCGGACAGCTACGCGGGCAGCTGAGGCGACTGGCGACGAAGACTTCGAGAAGGTGAGTACGCACGACCTTCGCCGCCGCTTCGCCCAGCGGCTGCTGGTCGACGAACAGATGAACCCACGCGTAGTCATGGCCGTTGGCGGGTGGGATAGCTTCGCCGCGATAGAACCCTACCTGAACGCGCCCAGCGAAGACGTGATTGACGAGGCGTTTGCGGGAGCTGACCTCTGACTCAAGGAAGATTACGGTGCAACAGCGCCGGTATTCTCGTTCGATCCAGGAAATGGAATATCGATTTCGAGACCATCATACGCTAGCAGTGGCTTCTTCGCCTGGCCCGACCCGCCGGGTTCAAACTCAATAACGCCGATATCTTCCAGTTCGGAGAGGTTCCGGTGGACCTGCTTGTAATCACGGTCGACCAGGTCAGCAGCCTCGCGGATGCTCGCTGGTTCATGCTCGGATATCGCCTCCAACAACTCCAGATTCTTCGGACTGAGCAGTCGGCTAAGTTCTGTGTACGAGTCGAAGTTCAGCACCGGCTGTGCCTCATCAAGATCTGCACCGTCCTGGGCGGCCTTGATTCGGTTACGAGTGCGCTGCTTGAGATGCTCGCTATTTCCGACGGTGACTTTGAGTGTGGCCATGGTGTATCCCTCCTGGTTGCGTCCTACGATGACCAGTTCCACGAGACAGGCGATAGCTCGTTGGCCTCCGCCTTGAAGCGGTCGTAGAGCGTGAGCATCCCTGGAAACTCGATGTATTCAACATCGTCATTGATGTGGCGCTCGTGCCCTTGTGTCCGTTCGTGAGCGTTGTCGTATCGGAGGATCGTGTCTCCGCCGACCTCTCCAAGATGGAGACTGTAATCCCATCCACACGGGTATTGCTCATCGTCCGTCTGTCGGATGGTCACAGCAACGACGTAACCGTCTTTGACATCCCTCCAGTCTTCGATGGTAGTGTAGGACGCCATCCGCTACCCTATGTTATTGCCTCCATAGCCATAAGCCTATGGACCATACCACACAGTACTCATGTCTTGTCTGGAATTCCGCGCGCGCGAAAAATTATGGCCAGACGCCGCGAAATCGGCGCGAGGACCTGTTTCCGTCGGTCCGACCCCCTGGGTTCGTCTTCAAGGTTTGATAGGTTTCAGCGAAGCACTGACTCGGGTTGGACTAGTCCCACAGCGCTGGAGTCGGCAGGGTCGGACGTTGGTATGAAGCCGACGGAGGTGCCGGCCGTCAGATCATCTCCGATTACCACCGGTCCACTACTGGCTTCCAGAATGGGGCACGAAATCCCAGTTCCTGTGGGTCGTGTACCTCTGGTATGATCACATCATTCGCGGGGGGTTGACTCGAGACGCCTCGACAGCACCCATCAACTCATCTGCTGACTCTTTCACTGGCATGATCCCTATTGGATATCGTGTCTGCAGTCTCTAGGTTCGTCCGTCAATCGTAGTATTGAGACATGAGTTAGTCACCGCTATCACAAGCACGCCCCGACCAGACTGGAGCCACTCAATTGGGGTAACAGGGGGTCCCCCCTTCCGTTCCTGTTCCAGATACGCGCGCGCACCGAACGGACATTTTTGTCCGTGCCAGAGTGAAAGTGGTCCAGCAGCGGCACTCACCCCCAATTGCCGTCCATAATCTCGCCGGGACTATCGGGTGTCAATCACGGGACTGCCAACGGTCAGGCGAAAAATCAGCTGGTGCCATTACTCGGCGACCAGGGCGGCAAACGCATCGTCGCAATGATCGGTCGTCGAGTCCTGTATGGTCGGCAGCTGCTCACGCATCTCCTCGAGTGTGAGGCGATCTTCGTCGGCCTTAGTGTCGGACTCTGTCTCGTGGAAGACAGCCTTGACTGGTTCGTCGACGTCAGGGCGGTGAACCAGCGGCGTCCCGTCTCGATCTGCGTCGACGGCGGCGCCGTTCGCAATAGCGCCCTGCGTCGAACAGTTCCGACAGGCATGGACTTCGGTTTCTTCGTTTCCGAACACACGGGCGTACTGTGCGTCGACGTGGGCTCCGCAGTTCTGGCAGGTCACGGCCGATACCATGGGTCAGCGTGAGATGGGATCGCTAGTAAAACACGAGCCCATTGTGACACCTGTCAGTGTAGTGGTGTCAAAATGGGCTATGTTTTTACGCTGGATTCCACCGAACGGCAAGAGTGTAGCCATCAACTGACGATGGCGGTGACAGACACATGCCAAATATCAACAAGCTCTCCGTCCGCGGCGGTTCTGGTATGGTGACGATTCCGAAAGACGAACTCGAGATGTGTGGCCTGCTGGCTGAGGATGGGACCCCAGATACCGACGTTCAGTTGCTCGTGAAGATGGAACGCCCTGGTGAGTGGCGGATTTCTGTCCTCGACGAGTCCTGTGTCGACGATTCGTGGTACACTGGCGACACCCCCGAGACCGGTGTCCAGGTCGGCGCTGGTGGCGGGAAACAGTAGTAGTGAAGGACAGTCAAGAACGCACCACCCATCGGGAATCACCACCGAAGGAGCATCAAGCGTCTATACAGCAGAACACCTATCCACGGCCCTGGTGTGATATCTTCGAGTTTGCGATGAGATCTCAAAGTGTCCATACGCCAACAACCCTATAGTACAATCTCGGCTTGGTCGTACAGGTGGTTTTCTACCCGTTCAAGCACTATCGGTAATCACTCTCCAGTTGTGGTTACACGGGACGACAGAGGCAGTTCTACAGTCAGACAGTATGTAGCGATGACCAGTCCCGTCAGTGATTGCCTGCTCACTTCATAGATTCCTGCCCATGGATCAAGAACGAATCCGTTGGCTCGCAACACGAGGCCGAACCAAGCCAGCAGCGGCGTTGCAATTACGAGGAAAGAGAAAACAGCGGTACGAGTCGAGCGTTTCAACACATTTCCGGGGAAGATACCTATTTTGTCATTCCACAGTCTTACGATTGACATCGATATTTTCTCTCCGACCGCATCGACTTTCTTAGAGTACGGTACCCACGTTGATTTGACGATAATGGGCCATTCGTAGGAATCTCAGGTCGAAACCACCCTTCCAGTTCCGCGCTGTATCAGCTATGAGCCTGAATTTTGATCCGTGGAAATTTCGAAACCTGACACACTGCTCCCGTCTCCTACAATGACATGGTTACCGGTCGCAGCGATATTCTCTATGCTATTCTCTGCGAGTAGCTGTTCAGACAGGATGCTACCGTCCTCGATATCTACCGCAATTAGTGTTCCATCATCTAGTGGTATCCAAGCACTCCCACGGTGAACGGCAAACCTGCCTGCTGGCTCTGTTGAGAGACTAAGGCTCCACTCTGACTCTTCAGTATCCGTATTAATCCGAACAAAGTCGAGGTCGGTAAGCACATACACTGAGTTGTCTCCATCGTAGATGCTGCTCTCCACTGTGGATAGTCGGTCAAGCGACCAGTCGCTCCCACCTGACGAAAGCGACATCGCCTCAAACCCGGCGAAGATAGTATAATACAACCAATCACCATCGGCGGATATGTGGATATCCGTAGGTGGATAATTCGAGATCTGTTCAAACCCTTCACCAGTGTCTGTATCAACAGTATACAGGTTGCTCGTTGTTCCGATATAGGCGACTTCCTCAACAGATTCAACGTCAATAATCGGATCTGTAATCGACTCAGAGATGGTCCACTCAACAGACCCATCCTCTGCATTCACACCTCGAAGAACAGTGGCATGATAATCAGATGTGCATACCACAATCCCGCCCGATGTGACTGTCTGGGGGATGAGTAAGGCATCATCAACAGTCTGTGAAAATTCCACGTCTCCGGTTGCCCGACTGAGTTTGTGCAGGGCTTGGCCCGTATTGGCAAACACATACTCTGAATCAAACGCTATCCCCGGTATGTAATCTTCATTCGCCTCTTCGTCGCTCGTGTAGCTCCACTCCGAATCTCCTGTTGCAGGGTTTATCTGGTCAATCGATGTGGGATTACTAACGTACACTTCTCCTTCAGCAGTGGTTATTCGACTCTCAATAGCAGCAATTTCGTCTCGAGACCATTGCAAGGATAGGTCGGTCGCCCCCGAGGTATCTCCTTCCTCTTCTGTCTCGGTTTCACTCTCTGGCGTGGAAGTGTCCGTCTCTGTTTCTACAGATTGGCCAGTTCCGGTCGGTCTGTTTTCATTCGATGCCGCAAGTCGAAGACACCCGCTACTCAGAAGAACAGTACCTATAGTTACAAGGGCAGACCGTCTAGTAGCCATATTGTAGCTTTCAAATTCCCATTATTATATACTTTTGACTATACCGGCCTTGTTGAAACCTTCAAACGGTGATCGGTTTCAGGCAGCATGCTGCATACACAGCGCGAATCTTGCAAGGTCGCTGATCGCGGATGGAGCGGTAGATAGACCCGCATCTTTACCTCTCGTGGTGGCAAAACCGAGATCATCGTCCCACACCGACGGTGGATGCGTCTTTTTGGAAATTCGTGCAGTATCGTGTCGAGTTCGCTTTCGAGCTAGACGTCCCCTGAATTACGGGGACTCGGGCACGATTCCACAACTCCTCGACCCACTACGATCACTACGGAACGACGAACGCTTCCTCGAGCTCCATGTACGGGTGCCCGTACCCGCAGTATTCGAGGCAACTGACCGTGTAGTCACCCCGCTGGGACGCCCGTATGCCGGTGACTGTTGGTTGGGTGGCGAATCGTGGGAGTGGGATTGGGTGAAGCATCATCCCGCCGCCCATAGGCCCTCGCATGTGATTCCATCCCGAGGGCATCACCGCGAGGCTGTGATTCGGATATTGCTCGTTGGCTTCCTCGAGTGCGTCGTGCATCGAACCCGAGGGTGGCGATGGGATGCGGGCTTCGTTCCGCTCTTCGAGTTCCTCGTGGTCTGGCACCGCGTCCTCTACCGCTTGAGGCAGCTGTGAGATCGCGTCTCCGGCGCTGGTATTGAAGCCGACCAGTCGAACGCTCGTGTCCGGATCGAGGACCAGTTGTTCGTGTTCGGTTCCGTCCTCGTCAAGGAGGACGAACCCCCAATGGTAAGCGCCGAGGTAGACCGACCGGTCCGGGGCGCCACCTCCCCCCGGGAAGCCCGTCCCGACACAGCCAGCTGTGCCGATTAGGCCGGCGCTTGCTGCGAGAATCGACAGGAACTGTCGGCGTGGCACCTGAGTCATCACGTCCGCCTGTCACTCCCCGTCGAGTTTCGATCGGCGCTGTTCGTACTCCTCTTCGGATATGTCGCCCCGAGCGTACGCGATTCGGAGTTCCTCGAGGGCGGGGTCAGCGGTTAGTCCACCGCCTCCCGACAACCACCGGTAGACGAGGTAGCCGCCGCCGATGAGGATGACCAGCCAGAATAGCATCATGCCGAAGCCCCAGGTCCAGGAGCCACCGTACATACCATATCCCCCCATCATCCCGCCGCCCCACATCCCCATGAGCGGGAACGCCAACACCATCATCAGCATCGGCCCGAGGACGAGGATGGCGAGGACGACGAGTATGAGCTTGACCGTGCCGTCAGTCGTGCGTAGATTAGACATTATTATTATTGAATCGTTTGTATTTCTGCGTCTATAAGCCTATGCAATGGGGAAGCGACCTCAATCACGGGTCGATCGGTTCTGGCGTCGTCAAACTTCGCTGTGGGTCTCTTCTTCGTGGTGGCCCTCTTCAGTGCTGGTACTCTACTCGTGGTGGCCGTCTTCTTCGGTGTGGGTCTCTTCTTCGTGGTGGCCTTCCTCAGTGGTGGTCCCTTCTTCGTGATGGCCCTCTTCTTCCTCGTGATGCCCCGCTTCAGTAGTGGTGCCTTCCTCGTGATGACTCTCTTCCTCTGCGTGGTGGCCCTCTTCCGTACTGCCGCCGTCTTCGTGGTTGCCCCCGCTCAGTATCTCTCGGCACATCCCGTTGAGTTCTTCGAGCTTCGCGTGGACTTCTTCGGGCTTGTCTTCCGGCATCGTCTGGAGCGCCGGCTGGTCCTCGAGGTGTGGCTCCCCGACGATGACGGTAGCGATCATCCCGAACGACTCGTGGGGCGTACAGAGGTAGTGGTAGACGCCCTCGGTCTCGAACGTGTGCTCGAACGTCTCGCCTTCTTCGGACAGCGTCCCGCTGTCCCAGGCTTCGGTCCCCTCTGGCACGAGTCGCGGCTGGTCGTTGCCCGGGTGATACGCGGTCGCGGTGTGCGTCCCGCTCTCGAGCACCCACGTGACCGTTCCGCCGGGCTCGACCCACGTGACGTGCGGGTTGAAGTGGTACTCGGTCGAGTCTCCGGTTCGGGCCGTGTTGACCGCCACTTCGCGGGCGGCCTTGGGTTCGCTCACCGTGTCGTGGCCGTGGGCCTCGTCCCCGTGGCCGGCGTGGCTGTCCCCGCCAGACTCACCGCTCTCTGCGGAAGAGGAGCCGCCGATTTGCTGTTGGTTCGAGCTGCCAGGAGCGGCGGTACACCCGGCCAGTCCAGCAGCGGCCAGACCGGCGGTTCCTGCGATCAGTTTCCGTCGAGTGAGTCGTGGTTCGGTCATAGTTCAGGTCACCGTACAGTTCGAGATACGAGAGGCAGGGAAATAGGGGGGAAGCCTGTTTTGCACGCCACGCAAAACGGTCCTTGTTTTAAGTAGGTTCGAAGAAGTACACGTAGTGCGGGGAACAGCCGTGTCAACCGACGACCACGCCGACGACCTCCTGGAACTGCTGGGCCAAGAGCGCGTCCGGCAGATCCTGGCCGCGACGAGCCGCGACCCCAAGTCGGCCAAGGAACTCGCCGAGGCGTGTGACGTCGCCCTCTCGACGATCTATCGCCGGGTCGAGACCATGATCGAGAGCGACCTGCTGGTCGAACGGACACGGATCGAGTCGGACGGCAGTCATCACAGCGTCTACGAGGCGAACGTCGACCACCTCGACGTCGACATCGACGACGGAACCATCGACGTCAGCGTCCACGTCCGCGAGGACGCAGCCCAGCGCTTCTCGCGCATCTGGAGCGACATCCGGGAGAGTTGAATCAACCATGCACATCGAACTCGTCATCGCGAAGCTCGTTACGGTCGGACTGGGACTGTTGATAACCTACCAGGCGTACAAGGGGTATCGAACGTACGGTAGCGAGCCGATGCTCTACGTCGCCATCGGCTTCTTTTTCATCAGCGTCGGCTCGGTCATCGAAGGGGTCCTCTTCGACGTCGTCGGCCTCTCGATCTTCCTGGCCGGGACCATCCAGACGGCTATCGTCGCCATCGGGATGCTCGTCATCCTCTACTCGCTGTACGGGCAGATGCCACAGCGATCGACGGGTGAGGAGGATCCATGACCGGCCACTGGGACCTCGCGCTGGTCGGCGTTCGCGTCCTCCTGCTCCTCATGGGGCTGGCGACGACCGCGATTAGTTTCCGCGCCTATCGGCGGCAGGGAACCCGGTATCTCCGTGATGCGACGGTCGGCTTCGGTTGTATCACGCTCGGCGTCCTTCTCGAAGGGTTCCTCTTCCAGTTCACCGGACTGACGCTCACGCAGGTCCACATCGCCGAATCTGTCGCACTCGTCGTCGGACTAGGTGTTCTGCTTCGCTCCTTCCTCCAGTAGCCCGGCAGTCGGCGTGTTAGTGCGCGTGGTTCTCCTGCAGGTCGTCGCTCGGATAGATCCGGTAGGTTCGCCCCTGGAGCTCGCTGTACAGCAGGCCGTGCTTCTGGAGGTCGCTCGCGGTCTGGCTCACCTGGCTCTTCGAGAACTCCGAGCGCTCCCGGAGTTCGATTTGCGTTACTAACGTATCTTGCACCCTCGGCTTCGTTTCCAAGGTTTTGGATGGCAATCACCCACATATTCGAAGGGGAAATCCGA
This sequence comes from Haloarcula sp. DT43, assembly GCF_037078405.1. Lineage (NCBI taxonomy): Archaea > Methanobacteriati > Methanobacteriota > Halobacteria > Halobacteriales > Haloarculaceae > Haloarcula > Haloarcula brevis. The sequence goes on from NZ_JAYMGZ010000008.1 coordinate 8,368, forward strand.
ATAAGACGAGGGAGCGTAGGTATGCGTATATGTCAACGACTATCACCGTCGAGGGTATGAGCTGCGACCACTGTGAACAGACAGTCGAGGAAGCACTTCGAGAGGTAAGCGGCGTGACGGGCGTGACCGCCGATCGAGATACGAAACAGGTGACCGTCGATGGCGACCCTGACGTACCGGCGCTCGTTCGAGCTGTCGAGAACGCCGGATACAACGCTCACGCCTGATACCTCCCACGGAACGTACACCGACGAACGTACTGCCGTTCTCGTTCGATTCCGACCCCCCGACTTTATCGCTCAGAGTCGGGGCCTGGACACGATACTGGGGGACGGCACCAATACCCACACAATGAGAAACCATCCAGACCACGGGCAAGCCGAAACCGAACGCACTCACCACGAAGAAGCCGAGCACGACAACGGTGCAGACGTTCACGAAGGGGCACCACACGAGAACCACCGCACACATACAGACCACACGGGCCACGAAAGGATGTTCCGCCGGCGGTTTTTAGTGTCGCTGGTCCTCTCGGTACCGGTCGTCTTCTTCAGCGAGTTTGTCCAGGACGTCTTCGGCTATACTGCGCCGACGTTTCCTGGGAGCCTCTGGATCACGCCCGGCCTCTCGGTGATCGTCTTCGCGTACGGTGGGGTACCGTTCCTTTCGATGGCACGGACGGAACTCGAGAACCGCGAACCGGGGATGATGATGCTCATCTCGCTTGCGATCTCCGTCGCGTTCGTCTATTCCATCGCGAGTCTGTTCATAGAGGGCACGACCCCGTTCTTCTGGGAACTGGTCACGCTGATCGACATCATGCTGCTTGGCCACTGGATGGAGATGCGCTCGGTCCGGCAGGCCTCAGGCGCACTCGACGAACTGGCGAAGCTCATGCCCGATACCGCCGAACGGCTCACCGAGGGTGGGGAGACGGAAGAGATTCCCGTCTCCGAACTCGGCGAGGGTGATGTCGTCCTCGTTCGCCCGGGGGCGAGCGTCCCTGCGGATGGAGAAGTCGTAGCGGGCGAGTCGTCGGTCGACGAATCGATGATCACTGGCGAGTCCCGACCTGTGGACAAGGAACCCGAGTCCGACGTCGTCGCTGGCACGGTCAACCAGGACGGCAGCCTCCGCGTCCGCGTGACGAAGACCGGCGACGAGACGACGCTAGCGGGCATCATGCGACTCGTCGACGAGGCCCAGCAGTCCAAATCTCGAACGCAACTCCTGGCCGACCGGGCAGCCGGCTGGCTGTTCTACGTGGCACTCGGCGTCGCGGCGATTACGGCCATCGCGTGGGTCGTCGCGGTCGGGTTCAACGTCGGCGTGCTCGAACGCGTCGTCACCGTCCTCGTCATCGCCTGCCCGCACGCACTCGGCCTGGCCGTCCCACTCGTGGTCGCGATCAACACCTCCACGGCTGCCCGGAATGGGATGCTCATTCGCGACCGCATCGCCATGGAAGAGGCCCGGAACCTCGATACGGTGATGTTCGACAAGACTGGGACACTCACGAAGGGTGAACAGGGCGTCGTGGGCGTCGAGACAGCAGACGACTGGGACGAAAAGCAGGCGTTCGAGGTCGCCGCGGGCGTCGAGGGCGACTCCGAGCACATGATCGCTCGTGCCATCCGGAACGCCGCCCAGGAGCGGGACATCCAGCGAGCGAGTGTCTCGAATTTCGAGAATCTCCGCGGGCTCGGCGTTAGAGCCACCATCGACGGTGAATCAATGCACCTGGGTGGTCCAAACCTGATCGAGAAACTCGGCATCGACCGACCTGACGACATCGCCGACTTCGCTGAGGAAGCCGGCGTGAACGCACAGACGGTTATTTACCTGATTCACGACGAATCCGACGTCGTCGCGGCGTTCGCACTTGCCGACGTCATTCGAGACGAAAGCAGGCAGGCCATCGAGGCACTGCACCAGATGGGCATCGAGGTGGCGATGCTGACCGGTGACTCCGAGGACGTCGCGAAGGCCGTCGCCGCGGAACTCGGTATCGACCAGTACTTCGCGGAAGTTCTGCCTGAAGAGAAAGATACGAAGGTCGCACAACTCCAGTCCGAGGGAAACCTCGTCGCGATGGTTGGCGACGGCGTCAACGACGCGCCAGCGCTAACGAGAGCAGACGTCGGCATCGCTATCGGGTCCGGGACAGACGTCGCCATCGAGTCGGGCGACATCATCCTCGTCGACAACAACCCGCTGGACGTCGTCCGCCTCGTAAAGCTCTCGAAGGCGAGCTACCGGAAAATGCAGGAGAACCTCGTCTGGGCGACTGGCTACAACGTGTTCGCGTTGCCACTCGCAGCGGGTATCCTCGCTCCAATCGGTATCCTGTTGTCGCCGGCAATCGGTGCCGTGTTCATGTCCCTGTCGACGATCATCGTCGCCATCAACGCCCGCCGACTCCGGGGGGTCGACCTCTCGGCGTGACTGGTACATCCCAGATCACCGTGACCAATTGGTCACTCCACCTGTACTAAATTTCTGCGTAAACCTCACCGGTCTTCTCGTCGCCAAGTGTGTACACGATGTACGTGGTGACGAGTGCTGCTAAGTGTCTGTTTCGCTAACAGAGACTACTGAATTACCCTCTGTATCTTGCACGGCAGTCCTGACAGAGCCCGGTGAGGTTTTCGTGGCCGTGCTGCATGCAGAACGTTTATTCAGATTGGTAATCCCGAACCTCCCTGATCAGGAGGAGGGCGGACAGGATACTACCAGCGAGAAGCGCGACCCATAGCCCAGAAAGCGGTTTCTGCGCGTCAGCCGCTCTGAATAGTCCTCCCGTCAGAAGTGCGGCAGCGATGAGGCGCACCCGCGGAGAGACCATACCAACCCCTCTCGCTGAATCCACAAGAGGATGCTCCCTCTGAACTAACCGAAGCACGCTGCTGCATACACCCTCTGTATTCAGCACGCTTCTCTTATCAGGTTGTGTGGATTTCAACAGAGCTCAGGATGTCTATTCAAGAGTGGAGCGAGATCACTGCCAGCGCTTGTCGTTTCCTATTAAGACTCAATCAGCCAAGCTAACCAACACCACAGCGTATTCACCGTCCCGTTGGTTAGCATCGCTGTCAATCAAACGTACGACATCAGCCGGGCCTGCTGGGCCTCGTCGGGATCAGGGACGAGGTCGTAGCGCTCCAGCGTCGATTCAGACCCGTCCTGATCCTGTTTGAGCCCCTCAAAAACGAGTTCCGGTGAGACTTCCAGCGTGTGGATGTACGAGCGGCCGCCGGCACGACCAAGGTTACGCTCATCGCGTTCCAGCAAGCCATAGAGGCGAATCGAGTCAAGAAAGTCGTTGACACGCCGCTTCGAGCGCGGTTCGTAGCCACAGACATCACAGATGTTCTCGTAGACCTGGTAGATGTTTTTCGCCCGGGGGGAGGCCTCGTCGTCGATATTGAGGAACGCGGTGGCGAGCAGTGCGAGTTTCATCTGGGAGGTGAGCTGTTCGCGAACGATTGTGAGGACACGCTGTTCCTCAACGCGGCTGCCAGCCTCTTCGACGTGGGCTTTGGTGACCTGGTCAGCGTCATGTTTGCGCGCGATATTTCCGGCCGTTTCGAGCAGATCGAGTGCCTCACGAGCGTCGCCCTGTTCCTGGGCGGCCCGGGCAGCACACAGTTGGATGACGCCCTCGTCAATCGTCCCGTCCCGGAATACAAGGTCAGCGTAGTGCTGGAGGATATCGGTGAGTTCGGTGGCATCGTATGGTGAAAAGAAAATTTCGTACTCACAGAGGGTGCTTTTGACCCGTGGGTCGAGCGAGTCTTTGAACATGTGGTTGTTCGAAATTCCGATGACGCCAACACGGGTGTCCTCCAGTGTGTTGAGCTGACTAGACGGTGCTGTCGTTTTGTACGCTGTATTTATTTCTTTCTACTAGATAACGTTAGTAGTAGTAGTAGTAGGACGCTCACTCCTCAGATAAACACTCGAAACGGGGGGTGTGTGTGGTCCCGGATTCCCCTCAGGCTGGATCAACCGGTCCGATATACTGGCTTTTGATGCTGTCGCCGTCTCGCCACTGCAGGTAGTAGTAGTCACGGCCATCGATGGTTTTCGTCGTGAGAGTTCCTTTCGTTTGTGGAATCTCTGCCTTCTCACGAGCCTCGGCAAGCTGGTCCTCCCAGTCTTCTTCGTCCCAGTCCTCCGGTGTGTCGGGTTGCTCTGTGGCCTGATCGTCAGGTTCCGTCGCCGCTTCCAGATCGACACAGAGTGTATAGACATCCTCGAGTGCTCGGTCGTATGTCTCGGTCAGCGCTGCTGGGATCGAGTCACACTCGATGGCTCGGAGTTCTTCAAGCGCTGTCTTGGCATGTGAGCGGTCGGACATACGCTAACCAACACACTCGTGATAGTTGTCGGTTGTGTTGGTTAGCTTCGTGGAGCTATGATCACGGTTGGTTCCAAACCAGCGTCAGCTCTGTTCTGGCAGCTGGTCAAGTTCTCGAAGATACTACGGCCTCACGTGGGTCAGCTCACACTGCCGATTCGGCTTCGGAGAACTGCCGTTGAAGTCAATCAGTGAAAATCATTAAGAACTGGAGAAGTGTCGACTAACAGACAACCAATGGAACACCAGAATCAAAATAAATCGGGCGAAAAAATTCAGCGATACGGCTAAATAACGAAATCGTATTACTGACAACTGTTATACCGAATCAGTCATTACTATTTTCATTCTTTTTGAATTGCTCATGATACGTCTGTTCAAGTTCCAGTCGCGTCTCGCGACTGAGTTCGTCACCCTCTAGTCCGTACTTCTCATTTGCAATTTCCTCACGAGTCTGGATATTACTGGGTGAGATCCCATCTGCGAACGGCTGCCTGTTGTACAACTCCTCAACCTGGCCGGCAGTCTCGGTACTCAGTTCACTGAAGTTGTATCCATAGTACTTGGCTCGCGATATTTCGTCACGCGTGTATGTGGTGTTTGCGCCCGTATCACCGAACTGCGCGTCGAAATCCGACTGGATCTCGATGGTCGTTTCGCGGCTCAGGTTCCCGAAGTCCTTGCCATAGCGGTCCTCTGCAATTTCCTCACGGGTCTTCACATCTTCAGGTTGGGCACCTTTAGCGAATGGCTGCCGGAGGTACAGTTCTTCAACTTGGCGTGCCGTCTCGTTGCTCAGTTCGCTGAAATTGTACCCATACTTCGCTTTGGCGATTTCGTCCCGCGTGTACTTTTCCTCTGGAGACGCTTTCGAAATGACTGTAACCGACGTAGTTTGGTTACTGTCGGACGTGAATAGACCGCCAGTATACTGTCCGGTTGACAGGTTAGCTGGGATGGTTCGCGTGGTAGTAACGGTTGTGTTCTCACCACTAGCAAGCGTGACAGACTCCGTCTGAATCACCTCTTGTGTCTCATCATTGTTGGCGTCCACACGAGCTTCAACGAGTTGCGTTCCTTCAGCATCACCCGTGTTAATAATGTTCGCTGAGATGGTCAGTGAGTCTCCTTGAGTGACTTTATCCGGGACGCTCAGATTCGTCACAGCAAAGAACGCTTCACCTTCGGTGACAGGCTCTACAGTTACTGTAACGTTCTCGGTATCGGTCTCTCCTTGACCATCGCTAACCACCACTTCGAAGGTTAGATCGGTTGCCTGGTCGACCGCTGGTGAGGTGAATGAGGGAGTCGCGGTGCTTCCATCAGAGAGCGGGACATCTGGACCGCTAGTTTGCGTCCACGTGTACGCAAGTGAATCACCGTCTGGATCAGACGAACCAGTGGCGTCCAGCGTAGCAGTACTTTCTCCAGGGACGGTTTGATCCGGTCCAGCATCAGCCACCGGTGGCTGATTCTCTGCAGGCTGTTCAACTGGTTCGATTCTGACATCGACGGTATCAATGTCAGTGGCACCGTTCCCATCCGAGACCGTGACTTCGAATGAGAGGATCGTCTCTACATCAACATCTGAGGCATTGAACGAGGGCGTTGCCGTGTTTGCCTCTGAGAGTGTCACATTCGCTCTCGACACTGGCTCCCACTCGTATGAGAGCGTATCTCCCTCGGGATCAGTCGATGCACTAGCATTCAGCGTGACCGCTGTACCGCTGTCAACCGTCTGGTCTGGGCCTGCATCAGCACTCGGTGGGTCATTCACCGGGCGCACAGTGATGTTGACCGTATCCGTATCGGTTCCACCGTTCCCATCACGTGCTCTCGTCTGGAACGTGAGCGTCGTCTCTTCGGTCACTGTCGGTGCAGTAAACGTTGGTGCAGAGAAGAGCGACTCAGAGAGCGTTACCGATGGGCCCGCAGTCTGTGTCCAATTGTAAGTGAGTATGTCTCCATCTGGGTCCGTCGATCCATCTGCATATAGCTGAACCGTGGAATGCTCGTCGACGGTTTGATCTGCCCCAGCATCCGCATCCGGCGACCGATTATCCGGTTCGGGTGCGATATCGTTCTGGACAGTGATGGTCACTGCATCGGTGGCAGTCCCGCCGTTGCCGTCAGAGACGGTGACTTCGAAGACGAGGTCCGAGTCTGCGTCTACCTCCGGAGCTATGAACGATGGCGTCTCTGTACTGGGACTTGAGAGGTTAGCGGGTGGCCCAGTAGTTTGTGTCCACGTGTACGAGAGAGTATCTCCATCAGGGTCGGATGAACCGCTCGCATTGAGGGTCACAGATGCCCCTTCTTCGACAGTCTGACTCTCCATAGCATCAGCTGTCGGTGATTGATTGGCGGCTTCGATGAGGATTGTAGCGATTTCGCTGTCATCGTCGGTGACGATACCGTGGGTGTAGTTCCCTGGCGCAAGAGGGTCAGTGTCGAGACTTTCGAAGGTGACCTCAGTCGTTTCCTCAGCATTTAGTGAGACGTTTTCTGAGGCCAGAACTTCGTCAAACTCGAGCGCCCCGTTCCCATCGGTGTCAACTCGGAACTGGACAGTCTGTATGCCGGTTCGGTCGCCTTCGTTGGAGATTTCAGCGGAGACAGTAAGCGAATCGCCTTGCGTGGTTGCGGTTGGAGCATTTAGACCACTGACACTGAAGTTTGCTGGTTCTGGCGGCGATGAGATTGTGATTGTGGCAGTTTCACTGTCATTGGAGGTGATGACACCGTGAGTATAGTCTCCTGGCTCAACCGAACTGGTATCGAGATTCTCAAATGCGACTTCAGTCGTTTCCCCAGCGTCTAGCGAGACGTTTTGTGAGGCGAGAATCTCATCAGCTTCAAGCGCTTCGCTTCCATCGGTGTCTATCCGGAACTCAATGGTCTGTGTGTCGGCTTGGTCACCCTCGTTGGAAATTTCGATGGAGACCGTGAGTGAATCGCCTTGTGTTACTGCGGCTGGTGCCGTCAAGTTCTCGACGCTGAAGTTTGCTGGCTCCGGTGGCGATGAGATAGTAATCCTGGCTGTCTCACTGTGGTTTGCGGTAAACACACCGTGAGTATAGTCCCCTATTGTGAGGGGATCAGTTTCGAGGCCATCGAACGTGATCTCAGTTGTTTCTCCAGCATTCAATGAGACATTTTGTGAGGCGAGGGTCTCCTCGGTTTCGATGGTTCCGTTTCCATCGGCATCTAGCCGGAACTCGATGGTCTGCGTGTCTGCTTGCTCCCCCTCGTTGGCGATCTCAGCAGAGACTGTAATCGTCTCACCTTGGGTTACCGAACTCGGTGCGTCCAGATTCTCGACGCTGAAGTTTGCCGGCTCCGGTGGCGATGAGATGGTGATTGTAGCGGTTTCGCTGTCGTTACCGGTGACAATCTCGTGAGTATAGTCTCCTGGCTCAACCGAGTTGGTATCGATATTTTCGAACGTGACTTCAGTCGTTTCCCCACCGTCTAGCGAGATGTTTTGTGAGGCGAGAGTCTCATCAGCTTCGATGGTTCCGTTTCTATCGGTGTCTAGTCCGAAGTTGACGGTCTGCGTGCCAGCTTGTTCACCTTCATTGGAAATATCAGCCGAGACAGTAAGGGAATCGCCTTGGGTAGCTGTAGTCGGAGCGTTCAGATTGTCGACACTGAAGTTTGCTGGGTTCGGTGGCGACGAGATGGTGATTGTAGCAGTTTCGCGGTCATCAGCGGTAAACACCCCGTGTGTGTAGTCCCCAGGAGCGAGGGAGTCAGTTGTAAGATTCTCAAAAGTGACTTCGGCCGTTTCACCACCGTCTATCGACACTTCTTGTGAAGATAGAACCTCACCGTCTCCAAGCGTTCCATCTCCATTGGTATCGACTCGGAACTGGACGATTTGAGTGCCGGCTTGGTCACCGTTATTCGAGATTGCAGTTGAGACAGTAAGCGCATTGCCCTGAGTGACTGTGGTCGGGGCGGTCAGATTGTCGACGTTGAAGTTTGCTGGGTCTGGTGGCGATGAGATGGCGATTGTAGCGGTTTCGCTGTCGTTGGCGCTAAAGATGCCGTGGGTATAGTCTCCGGGCTCAAGTGAGCTGGTCTCAAGATCTTCGAAGGTGACTTCTGTTGTTTCCTCAGCACCTAACGAAACCTCTTGAGAGGCTAAAATTTCATCGGTTCCGAGTGTACCGTCGCTGTTGGTGTCAACCCGGAACTGAACAGTCTGTGTGCCGACCTCATCGCCATTATTGGAAATCGTAGCGGAGACAGTAAGGGAATCATCTCGAGTGGCCGTGTTTGGAGCATTTAGACTGTTGACACTGAAGTTTGGTTGACTAAGTGGCTGAACAGTTATATTTACAGTATCAGCGTCGATGCCTCCGTTCCCGTCCGTGGCCGCTACTCGGAATGTTAGCGTAGTTTCACTACCAGTTGCTGGTGCGGTAAATGAGGGAGTTACCGATGTAGCACCATTCAAATCCACTGATGGGCCCGCAGTTTGCGACCAATTGTATGAGAGAGGATCCCCGTCAGGGTCACTGGAACCACTTGCATTGAGTGTGACATTAGTCTCTTCATCAACAAGTTGACTATTGCCTGCGTCAGCAGTCGGTTGCTGATTAACAGAAACGGTTGTGTTCTGTGTTCGGGCCACTTCGTTCGCGCCAAATCCGTTGGCCGCCTCAACCGTCAGTGTTCGATTGCCAGAGATTGTAGCATTGGCTTGAACGGTAAACGTGACTGTCGCATTCTCTCCGGGCGATATTGTCGGAAATCCAACAGCATTTTGTTGGTCAGAAATGAAGGTTGCATCAGCACTTGAGATACTTGTTATTGTGAAGCCGTTCGGGACTTCGGTTGCCTGAAGACCGAGAGAGTTCAGAGCCGTGGACCCAGTGTTTTCTATAGTATACGTGACTGTGAACGAATTTCCTGGTGCAACCGTGGCTGGGCTCTCAGAACTGAGCGAAAACGTTTCTGAGGTAGTTTGGGCTGAAGTATTTTGAACTGGTGAACTGTTCGGAACACCAACTCCGATTCCGCTCACCACAACCAACGCGACGAGCCCGATCGCGAGTACTTTTCTGCGCGGACGTGCTGCGGTTTGGATTGTCTGTATCATTGGTTTTGATTAGTTTTAGATTCTTTAGACGGCGGCTCCTGTGTTGAACGCCTGAAGAACGCGCCGGAATTGGTCGAATGTGATGGCACCGTTGTTGAACTCACGCAAGGCGAACCGAAGCTCGTCGAAGCCAATTTGACCATCGTCATTACGGTCATATTGGGCGACGTTGAATCCGTCAGCGACGGTGATAGTTACCGATTGAGTTGATGTTACACTGGCATTGTTCGCTACCTGTATCTCGATCGTGCGGTTCTCACTTTGCTCCAAGCCGGTGAGTTGGTAACTAGCATTGTTGGCATTGATTTGAGCCTCTCCGGTGACGTCAGTTCCATCCTCAGTGATTACGACCGAATCAGGATCGATGCCCGACTCTGTATCATTGTAGCTGAATGTGACTTCCGTGCTGTTCACATCCGAATCTACAGTGGTATTCGCCGTTTCCACGCTCACGGATGGAGCCGAGTTATCGATGAGCAGCCCTTGGGTCGTGACGTTTCTGACGCCGCTTTCAGAAGTCGTCACAACACCGAGTGTGTAGACCCCGTCATCCACGGACTGTCCATCGAGAGTCGTGTTCCACGTGACTTCCTGCTCACTCGTGAACGCCTCCGGCACGTCCTCTTCGAACACGATGCTACTCCCGTTAGATACCAAGACCGTGGCTTCGCCGGGGTTGGGATGATCGGCTGCGACAGATACCGAGAGTGACTGGTTCCGACTGATGACGCGGTTCTCTGTTGTCACCGTCAGACTCGGTTCTGTCAGGGCCGTCTCGGGTGGCGTCGCGTCGGTCGTCACGTTCGATTCGCTTGTTGCCAACGTCGCAGAGGCGACATACGACCGATCACCGGTGAGCGCGTAATCGAGCACGGCATCGTGGAACTCCGTAGTCCCTGGTTCGAGCCCTGCGTTCGTGGCGATTTGGATGGCCTCCTCGCGCTCGCCTGCTGGCAGGTCGTCGATAGTCACTTGCTCAGAGGGATAATCAGGGTCGTAGAACCCAGCCGTGCTCTCGCCGTCGTCATAGTCGAACAGCGAAGTGTCGGCCGTCACGCGCCAGTCGTCGCGGTACTGTCCGTACAGTGCGTCAAATGACGGAGAGGTTGACAGTGTCGTGCCATCTGCGCGAGCAAGGTCGTTTTCGGCGCTACCGTCGGGGCTCCCTAGCAGACCGCTCATGGAGTCGACCGCGTTCCGATTCGGTTTGACCACCACATCCATCCGGTCATCAAATATGGTCGCCTCAAGCCGTGAGTCACCGTCATTAACCTCGTCATCTTCACCGGGATAGACCACGATGTACTTCTGCGGTGTCCGGAATATTTCACCGTCACCCACAGTCAGCGACTCACCGATCTCGAGCGTCTGCGTCGTACCGTTGACCGTCAGCATCTGCTCATCACGGGCGTCAATGGTAATCTGCTGGCCATCTAGTTCCGTTGCAACGGCCGTGGTTTGGCTCACGTCACGGTCGCTGACTGGTTGGAATCTGGCTTGGATCCGCGGACTGCCGTCGGTGTCACGTGCGAGAACGAACTCGCCAGCGGCCTGGAAGTCGTAGCCCACACCGTCGAACGTTGAGAGGTGCGGGTCGCCAGTGGACATTCCGGGTGTACTGGCACTCGGTGATAAGGGGATTTCTTGTCTAGGCTCATCAGTCATCCCCAGACGTTCCGATTCCCCCTCTAAGAATTCTTCCAGTGCTTCCAACTGACTGAGAGCTATTCGTTTACTTCCTTCTTTGTCTTCGGCCACCTCCATATCTTCGAGTTCGGCTCTCCATCTGCGGACATCGTCAAGCGCGTATCGTATTTTCCCCCGAGCTTGCTGTTCGTTCCCATCCTCAAGATCATCTGGAATCGACTTAACCGACTGGCTGAGTTGGGTTGGATTGACGTTGGCTCTGTTTGCTGACTCAGACAGTAACGCTCCAGTCTGTGCCCGATCGACTGAATTTAGTAGTGGGAGTACTCGGTTGATTCCGATTTCGATCAGCGGCTTGAGTCCAGCAGTAATTTCTCCATTGAGGGCATCCTCAATCATTCCTTTCGATGTTTCAAGACTATATCGTACTGGATCCTCAATGCCAGTTTGAGCAATTACTGGGATCATAGACTGGTCTAACCACCATCCTGGTCTGATTTTAGTACTGAGTGATTGATACGCGATCGTCCGCGCACCGTCCTTGGAATTTGAAACAACTTCCACACTATCTCCACTTTCTCGGACAATATCCCCGGACTTAGTGTGGCCTCTAATCTTAAATGTATGATTCCCGGTATTCAGCTGCTCCGTTTCGATAGTCAATGTAGATATATATGCGTTCCCCCGGACTGTACCGAGAGTCAGCGGAACAGTATAGAGCAGATTCTGTGATGACTGCGAAAGACTATACTGGTCCTCTTCCAGTCCCTTTACTTCGAGAGATACCTCTGGCATATCTTTAGGAGGGTCTGACTCGAACCCGTTTGGCACGTACACGACGATGTGATATCTGGCAGGCGTCCCCTGAGTTACTGTATCGGTCGATGGGACTACTCTCACTTTGTAATCAAACGGACGAAGATTTGGATTCACCTGAATAAGATACGGATTCTCCTCCAAGGTTGTGTGGGGCTCATACATCTCGCTGCCCGCGTATTCTGCGAATACTTCCACATCGTCCGAACCACCAAACTGGCGTGGGGACCACTCTACCTCGAAGCGACCGTTTTTGTCGGTGGTCGCTTCAGTGACCTTATTAGGGTCTCCATCTAAGTCGTCTAAAGGCCCATCCTTGTCATAAATTGTCACGGTCTCGTCTGCTATCCCTTCCCCTTCATTGGAGACGAGATAGCCAGCAAAGACCACATTGCCGTTTCTCGTTTTCGTAGGCAACTCAAGATGGATTCCGGGTTCACTTGGATTAGACGGGGCAGTTGCTTCTGTTGCGTCTATGATATTATCACGATCAACCTGACATGCAGAGGCAATATAAGATGAGTCGTCAGTCAGAGCGACATCGAGCAACGCGTCTCGATATTGCGGTGTCCCAGGTGTGAGACAGCTGTCCGCAAGCGCTTCCTCCGCACGAGTTCGTTCCTCTTCAGAGAGGTCGTCAACGGTGACGGTTTCCTCGGGGAACGTATCGACGTAGTAGTCCTCTGCGAACAGGTTTTCGTCACCGGTAGCCCGCCAATCTGAACGGAACGCACCGTACAGCTTGCCAGAGTCAAGGGGTCGGTCAAGAGCAGTGCCGTTGTTGAACGCGATGTCGTCACCCGCGTCACTGTCGGTATCCCCGAGCAGTCCCTCAACCGCGTTCGCGCGGTCAGGATGTAATGAGAGTTCAAGATCTAGGCGGTCGCCAACAATGTTGGCGGTGAGATGCTCATCGCTCGTGGTGGCTTGACCGTCATCGCCGGCGTAGTAGACGGTATAGGTGTTCCCCTGTCGGGTGATTTTCCCCGCTCCGTCGGCCACGGCCACGCTTTCACCACTGTCGACTGAAACTGGTTGGCCATCAACCGAAACCGGCGTGCTGGACTCTGCACGGATAATTACTGTGGAGTCACCGACAATGGTGGCGGTTGCATTGTTGTTTGAAACCGAGTCTCCAACCGGCACTTGTCGAGCCACGACCAACAGGTCACCCTGTGGTTCACGCGCCAAGACGAAGTCACCAGCAGCCATGAACTCGTAGGAGGCACCGCCGAAGGTGGTGATGTGCGGGTCACCAGTGCTTTGACCGCTGATGAATTCTTGACCGACGACCTCAACAGTCGCCTGTTCAACATCGTCATCGGTCGACACCGCAGCACTACGTGGACCCGGCGTATCTGCCGCCGTTGTGAATGCAAGCGTTCTAGTTTCGCCAGCATCCAATGTGATCGCCCGTGATCCAACTTCTTCACCAGCGAAGTTGGCAGTAACGTTCTGTGTACCCTGTTGGTCACCGGTATTGGTGACTTCAGCAGTATACGTGATTGGGCTCCCAACGCTAGCGCTGCTGGGTGCTGTCACACCAGTCACTTGGAAGTCTGGCTCGTCGGCTGTATCCGTCCGACTCGTGGTGACGGTGAGGTTGTACTCAGTTACGCCGTTGAATGACTCTGATCTAACGTTTTCAAGCCCCTTTGCGCGAATGTAATATGTTCCCGCTTGGCTCACCCGGGCCTGTTGTTCGGGAGAAAGATATGGCGTGAGCTCAAATGTCGACTCGTTGTAATTGTAATCTGGTGCTGTAGTCGGGAGCTCTCTGCCGATCTCCCCGACTGGATTGCCAGCAGCATCATAGATTTGGAGGCCCAAATGACCAGCTGATGCCTGATTAGTGTCAGGCAACATCACTCGACTAGAAGCGTTGATGACTGCCGGGCCATCAACAGTGACAGCGTACCAATCAACTGGGTCGTTGTCTGTGAGTGTTAAGCCTGTGACTGTATCACCCGACTCTAATCGAGTCGCTGTCGATTGATTTTGATTCGGCTCAAACGACTCTGAGTCATAAATATAAGGTGTCACACGGGTAGTACCGACCCCTGTTCGAGGGCTGTTTCTTAAATTATTCACAGCAACGTAGTAGGTCCCATTTTGCTGGACAGTTGTGCCAAAGAGGTTCCCCCTTCCGGCCACAACTTCGGATTGGATTAAACTTCCATTTGAATCATAGAGGAGAACTTCACCACTTACGTCAACATTCCCAGTCCCAGCCAACCCGATAGACTGGCCCTCAGAAAGAGCAATTCTGCGGACATCGCTGTTCTGAGTGCTAAATCCATTACCGAGTGGCGGGACATCAGCAAATGTCGGTTCCACAGTCACGTTGGTTGTCCCGTTGTACTGGGATTTATATCGAGACCCGTCGTCACTCAACATAGTGACAGAGACGGTGTAGGTTCCAGATTGGACAAAAGTGTACCTAGCATTCGTGTCATTCTCCTCAGAATAGTTACCGAAATCCCAGACATATCTGTTGACTGTAACGTCATCAGGCACTCCAGCAGGTTCCGCTTCGAATTGCACCTCCTCCCCGATCTCGATTTTGCCATCTGGGCCTGCGTCAACTGATACGGTAATGTCCTGCGCTGGTTCCGAAATGGTGATTGTTTTTGTAACTGAATCAGTCACTCCATTGTTGTCGGTCACGGTCAAATTCACATCGTACTGACCGGGACTGTCGAATGACCGCGTCGTCCGTTCGCCTGTACTTTCGGGTTCTCCGTCTCTATTGAAATCCCAGTCATACGAGCGGACTGATCCATCCGATGAACCCGATGCATCAAATGTAATCTGGGTGCCTGTCGTTAGATCCTGAGTTGTGACTGAGAACGCGGCAGTTGGTGAGGACTGATCTGTGAGTGGTGCGTTTCGTTGCATCCTAATTTGCCACTCATAGGGAACGGTGGCATCCCGCCGGTCGTTAACGGTTATTATGAACGCTCCGTCCGTTTCGGCTTGGATCTCCCAGTTGGCCGGAATTCCCCCTTCGATTTGATCGATGCTCTGGAAAGTATCAGCAGTTGTTGCTCCATCAGCATTAGAGACGTTTTTTATAGAGAACTGTCCGTCGTTGACCGACTCGACAGAAATCTCGAAATCATCTTCTGCTACAGGTGCTACCGCGTCCATATTGACTCTGTCACCTTTAGAGAGTAGAATCTTGAAGCGATCCAAATCGTCAGGTGTTCCAATAACACCGTTCTGTGTACTGTTTGGAGAGACAACAGGGGCACTATCTTCAGAGTCAGGATAATCGTCAGACGGAGACGGTGTATCTTTATTCATTGATACACTCCACTCATAAGGAACGGTGGCATCCCGCCGGTCGTTAACGGTTATTATGAATGCTCCGTCTGTTTCGGCCCAAACCTCCCAGTCGGCCGGAATACCTCCTTCGATTTGATCGATGCTCTGGAAAGTATCAGCAGTTGTTGCTCCATCAGCATTAGAGACGTTTTTTATAGAGAACTGTCCGTCGTTGACCGACTCGACAGTAATCTCGAAATCGTCTTCTGCTTCAGGTGCTATCGCGTCAATCTTGACTCTGTCACCTTTAGAGAGTAGAATCTTGAAGCGATCCAAATCGTCAGGTGTTCCAATAACACCGTTCTGTGTACTGTTTGGAGAGACAACAGGGACATTATCTTCAGAGTCAGGATAATCGTCAGATGGAGGCGGTGTGTCTTTATTCATTGACACACTCCACTCATAGGGAACGGTGGCATCGCGGCGGTCGTCAACGGTAATTATGAACGTTCCGTCTGTTTCGGCCCAAACCTCCCAGTCGGCCGGAATACCTCCTTCGATTTGATCGATACTCTGGAAGGATTCAGCAGTTGCTGCTCCATCAGCATTAGAGACGTTTTTTATAGAGAACTGCCCGTCGTTAACCGACTCGACAGTAATCTCGAAATCGTCTTCCGCAACAGATGCCAACGCGTTCATATTGACTCTGTCGCCTTCTGAGAGTTGAACTTTGAAACGATCCACGTCACCAGGTGTTCCAAGAGTACCAGTTTGTGTACTGTTTGGAGAAACGACAGATGCCTCAGAATCAGAGTCGGGGTAGTTATCAGGGGTCTGACCCGGTTTAGCATCAGTAGTTATATTCCAGTTGTACGGCGTGTCTGCATCATCGTTATCTGAGATTCGAAAACAGAGTGTGGTATCCGTTTCGGCCCAAACCTCCAAGCTAGCTGTAATACCACCGTTAATTTCGTCGATTCTTTCAACAGTAGTTTCGGTTGCTCCCCCCGCAGCATTGGAGACGTTCTTTACTGAAAACCGCCCATCATTAACCACACTAATACGCATCTCGAAATCTTCCTCTTGAATGGCAGCGTTCGCGTCCAGGTCTATGTGATCGCCTTCCTCCAACGAAATTTTGAATGCATCTGTATCTTCTCCTGAATCCATAGTACCATTCTGCGCCCCCGTTGCATCCACAAGTGCGGCACTTGAACAGTCATCTGATATATCAGCCACCGATGAGGTAGTTGTGAGATCGTTGACGACTGCACGGTCATCCGT
The DNA here is from genome assembly GCF_037078405.1 of Haloarcula sp. DT43. Lineage (NCBI taxonomy): Archaea > Methanobacteriati > Methanobacteriota > Halobacteria > Halobacteriales > Haloarculaceae > Haloarcula > Haloarcula brevis. Next base: position 24,849 of record NZ_JAYMGZ010000008.1, read on the forward strand.
AGAGATTGTAGGTGCAGCCGAAGCGATGACCGCCGTCTGGGATACAACTAGTATAGCTATAAGTAAGGTAGCTAACCCACCTTTGATTCTATACCTATATGTCATGAGATTAATCTGATGTGTTTAATATATTGTTATTAATCCGTTATTGTATTTTGCCTAGAGTTACTCAGGTGGTGGAAATCGGTAATTTCAGCGTTCCTTATTTGGCCAAGACTTCAATGGATGATTGTGTATTAATATATCTTACTTTACTTACAGCAAATTCACGTCATAAACTCATAGTCACATAATTGTTAGCGAGACATCATTATAGCGGGACTGGCGCAGTAGATTATAATCAGTATATGGCCCTGAACAAGAGCTAATTTATTATTGACAAGTATTCGTTACTTATACGGAATATGAAAATAAAATCATTCTGACCATATATATCTGTATTGCTCATGTCGAACTTCTAAGGCTCATACTGTTGGCTGTAACTATTGTAAGATATACGCCACCCGGGGCGGCGAAATTCGTTACAGACTTACAGCCGACAGTATCATTCCTCCTATTCATTATACGCGATGTTCCTCGCGAGACTCCTGACGTCACCACTAATTTGGTGCAGTAACACAACTCTTACCTTCACGATAAGCGAACGAGATCGGGAGCGCCCCCCTCCCATGGGGGTCCGACTGAGTTAATGATTATATGCCACTTCTGCAGCTAACCCTGATTAACACTGACCTGCTCGCTAACGTCGAACTCTAACCCACGGACGGAGAACTCTTGTGCAATCTCTTGTTTCTGTGCCGGTGTCAGATCGTCACGGGCAAGGACTGTCTCGACGGCGCTTGCCAGTGTGGGTACATTGTCGCAAGCATAGGCCACGGCGTCACTCCGGTTACAATCGTAGAACTCTGCGGCCTCTTCCACGGCGTGATACCGATACTCGTTGCCTTCGCCTGTCCGAATCCGAACACTCTGGGGTATGTCGTCGTCCATGTTCGTGAACACGGCCCCCAGAAACCTAGTTATTTCGCCCAGGTCAAACCGCTATTTCGCTGGTAAAGTAGGGTGAAGTGTTTGGTAGATTATAGTACAGGCGGCTTGAGTGACGGCCCAGGTGTGAATATGAACACGAGATTTCAGCGGTCGTGTTCATATTGGTCGAAGCGATTTCGTAGACGTGCAACCCCGTGTAGTCGCGCCGAACCCCGTCGAATAACTTTCTGGCAACTACGAGACTCTCATCGAACACACTGGAACAGCGGTATCTGCCTGTTCATTGGTAGGTGAGCCAGTGCAAAATATAGAGTGGCATCCGTCAAATGGGGAACAGATATAGTCTCGAGCGCTGAATTCAACTGTGTCAAGTGGTAACAATGACTGCACAGAAGGCAATTCTTCGAAGGTGGATGGGTACCTCAGCCCGTGACGGGCAGGTCCTTCCGATCACCCGATGGGTCGCACGCTTCATTATCCCGTTTCTAGCTGCGGCGTTTCTGGTCCTCTACGGACTGCCCGATCAGACCACTACGTACTTCGCGTGGACTATCCGACCCGAGATGACGCCAATCATAATGGGCGCAGGCTACGGGGCTGGCGTGTATTTCTTTTATCGGGTTTCCGCCGTTGACGAGTGGCACACGGTCGCCCCGGTCTTCCTCGGGATCGCCACATTCACGTGGTTGATGGCTATCGCCACTGTGCTCCACTGGGAAAACTTCAACCAGAGTCACTTCACGTTCGATCTCTGGGTTTTCCTCTACGCAGTCACTCCCGTCCTCATTCCAGCTATTTGGGCACTCAATCGACGAACCGAACCTGAGGAACTAGACAGAGGCGAGCTCCTTCTTCCACAAGCGGTGCGGATGCTCGGTGGTGCTTTAGGAGTTATCGTCACTGTCAGTTCCGTCGCCCTGTTTGTTGACCCGGAACTCATGGTAGGTGTGTGGCCATGGACCGTCTCCCCCTTCACGGCGCGAATTTTAGCTGGATGGTTTGCGCTCTTTGGCGTCGTTAACGGCGTCGTCGTGCTCGACCCGCGCTGGAGCGCCGCCAGAATACTGGTCCAAAGTCAAATACTTGGCTTCACGATGGTCCTGATCGGTGTCGTCCGTGTTTGGACCAACTTCGACCCATCGAACGTACTAACGTGGGGCGTCGTCGGAGGGATGGCGCTGTATCTGATCGCTATACTTCTCCTGTATATCCGGATGGAAACTCGCTAATTTCCCCTCGGATCGAATCAATTCGTGTTGATGGACACGCGGGTTGTCTCTTGCACGTTAACGGCTGACACTATCACCTGTCCAATAGCTGTTTGACCAGATTGTGCCAGAGTTGGGTCTGGGAACGTTGCCAGACCATTCTGTTACGATTAGTCAAGTAACCGTTACCCAGACTACCGATACCGCCAGCCACACACCAGGTTTCGAGTGTAAATTGGGAGGTTTGTTACGACTTGTGCAACAAGTCGGTACACAACCAGATCTTGGTCTAACTGATGTCGCATGGGTCTCGTGCTCGCAATGATAGGCTCACTGGCACTCCGCCGCAATTCATATAATGTATGCAGAGTTAGAAGCTAGTAAGCCATGTCTCGAACCACTGCCACCATTCCGGATGATCTAACGGACCTCATGGAGGGGGCGGTCAAAGCGGGCATCTTCGAAAATAAGAGCGACGCAATCCGCCATGTACTCCGGGAATACTTCGAGGAACACGAGAATGCACGGGTTGCGGCTGCTGTCTCATTGTATGAAGAGGAGCGAATTACGCTCGGGACTGCTGCTCGGCTTGCTGGGTTTAACCGCTTCGAGATGCGAGACATCCTTCGTGAGGAGGGTGTTGAACTTCGATTTGGACCGGAGGACATGGACGCCGCACGCGATGAAATAGACGTGGCTCGGAATCTCGAATGACAGGTGCGCCTGCTAACGCGACCGTTCCCAATACAACTGTTCTATCGAACTTCGCGCAGGTGGATCATATCGAACTCATAGCGGACCTGCCACGACTCGTCACGGTTCCTGCTGTCCAGATGGAACTCACCGAAGGAGTTGAAACACATCGCTATCTCGAACACGCATTAACTGCGCTTGAAGGAGATATTCCTGTCGTTGAGCCATCAGCGGAGGCACACCAAATCGAGCAGTCTCTCTTGGAAACGCTTGACCCAGGTGAGGCTCAAGCACTGGCAGTTGCAGACGACGTTGCTGGAACGGTGATCACCGATGATGGTGATGCACGTGCGACTGCGAATCACCGGGGCATCGAACTAACTGGCTCGATTGGGTTGCTTGTCCGTTCTGTTGAGGATGATCGAATTACAGCAACGACCGCAGACACGTATCTTAAACGCTGGATCGACGAGGCTGGGTTTCACTCACCCGCTCGGGATCTCGATGTGTTCCTCGACGAATAGCGTCAGCATGAACGACTGATATCCCGATCACGCTTAGTGCAGATCTGGGCGGTGGCTAGGTTCGAGTTGCGGTAGTTATTCTCTCAATCGTCGATAATTGTCACTGTCAGCGTTCTCTTCGACCGTGAAATCTTGGCCTGCTCGTAGGGTTGATCGGTCTTCCTATCCTACCCGTCTGCGTCGTCAGCCCATTGCTCGGCCGCGTCGACGGCGATCGCGTTGTTGGCGATGCCGACTCTATTCTCAGCGAACGCAACAACGACCCAATGGCGGTTTCGGCAGCGTGCAGCGCAAGACCATCCCAGTCTACCACGAACTGGGCAAGTCGTTCACTAACTACCCCAACAAATGTGCTAACCAACAAATCGTCGGTTTCGGGGCAGACTGTTGGTTAGTCTGGAGTCGGTGTCGGGGTGAAGCCGGGGAACCCGGAAGAGAGACACACCACTCTTTCACGTGAAGCTGGTGAACGGCGGAGACCCCTGTCGAACTCCGGCAGTCAGTCAACTATCACGAATCGGTGATTGACAGAAGTACAAGACCGTTACCATCTGAACCAGTATTTTGACCTATTAGAATAGTGTCAACGCTTTAGATGAAATAGTGGACTGTTGTTCTAGTAATTACTCTACTCTAGTTCTTCACTCGAAACAGTGGTGTGTGTGAGTGCCTTCACTTGAAACAGATGCAGAGGTGGTTTTATATACACCTCTTGTGAAAGATTGCCTATGCGTCGGTTCGAGCGGAAGCAGAATATCTTCCGGAATAAAGACGCCCTGGGGGAGTCCTACCAACCGGAACGGATTGAGGAACGGGATGAAGAAATTGAGGAGTATATGAACGCTCTCCAGCCAGTAATCGACGGGTGGGAGCCAAACAACATCTTTCTTTACGGGAATACCGGTGTCGGAAAAACGGCCGTCACTGACTTCCTTCTCGACAGACTCCAAGACGACGTCGCTGCATACGATGATATCAACCTCTCCATCATCTCCCTCAATTGTAAAACGCTCAATTCCTCGTATCAGGTCGCTGTGGAACTCGTAAATGAACTCCGACCGTCCGGTGGCGAGATCAGTTCAACCGGGTATCCACAGCAAACTGTGTTTAAAAAGCTCTATCAGGAGCTTGAGGCCATTGGTGGGACCATTCTCATCGTGCTTGATGAGGTCGATTCAATCGGTGATCGGGATGAGCTACTCTATGAGCTCCCTCGAGCCAGGGCCAATGGGAATCTCGAGTCGGCAAAGGTCGGCGTTATTGGCATCAGCAATGATTTCAAATTTCGCGACCAGCTCGACCCCCGTGTTCAGGACACACTCTGTGAGCGGGAACTCCAGTTCCCCCCATACGATGCGACAGAACTGAAAAACATCCTCGAATCACGTGTCGAAGTCGCTGTCACAGATGGGTCAACCGATACTGGTGTGTTGCAGTTGTGTGCTGCCCTCGCGGCAAGAGACAGTGGCAGTGCCCGGCAGGCCCTTGATCTCCTTCGGTTAGGTGGTGAAATCGCGGAAAACCGGGAAGCTGAGATGATCAGGGAAGAGCACATCGAGGATGCCCGCTCACAACTCGAACAAGAACGGGTCGAAGAGGGAATGCGCGAGTTGACCACGCATGGCCGTCTAGCTCTTTTGGCAGTTGTGTCGAAAGCAGCCAAAGAGGAAACGCCCTGTCGGACTCGTGACCTCTATGAGGAGTATCGGTCACTCTGTGAGTCGTCTGAAACCGATGCGTTAGGCCAGCGGTCGCTTCATAACCACCTTTCAGACCTGCGAATGTTAGGCATCCTCTCAGCGCATGAAAATCGAAGCGGTTCTCGTGGGAACTACTACAATTACGAGGTTGACGTTCCGTTTACAAGTGCTGTTGAGGCGATGTCAGACGTCCTTCGATTGACAACAGAGATCGAGACAATCCGTGACATTGCCGCCATGAACAAGGTTGGATGAGGGGACACCACCGTTTCAAGTGAAAGTACGAATTAAGACTGGCAACGTTCTTCACTTGAAAGAGTGGTGTGTCTGACGGAAGACGTTTCACTTGCAACAGTGGTGTGTCCGACGGCAGGTGGTTCACTTGTAACGATGGTGTGTCCTCACCAGAACTGGCTCCTGCCACAATGAATAGCGCCGCTAAGTATCACGGTATCAGTCCGCGAGAAAAGACGGACGCCCGCAAACTCTTGCTTGGCTACGCCTGCCTCAAGGTCAAGAACAGAGATCGGTGAGATGACTCTGGGCTCTTATCGTGGCATTCACCAACACTGTCGTTTCAGACGAACCCATGTGGGATTGAAGCTATCTATACGAATAGGGCTCACGCCCTGTCCCCTGCTGAGAGCTGTGCCGGCGCCGCGGCAGGTGCTGCCCAGCGGTAGCACCAAGGCCCTTGGTTCAGCGCGTTTTCTCTCGTCTCTCGACAATACCGCTCTTGGAGACCTTGCCTTTCTGGCGATAATCAACACGTGGATTGGTTTCAGGTGTTGCGTTGGTTAGTTTGCTCATCCTAGTTTGAGTGTTCACATACACCACTGTTTCCGGAGTAACATCCCTACGCTGGGCTGACCGGCGCCACGTACTGGCTCTTAACTTTCTCTCCGTCGCGCCACTGGAGGTAGTAGTACTCCCGATCGTCGATTGTCTTCGTCGTCAGCGTCCCCTTCGAGCGTGCGATCTCTGCCTGCTCGTACGCGTCGTCTATCTTCTCCTCCCAGTCGTCCTCGTCGTCTTCGCACTCCTCGGGCGCCTCGACGGCGACCGCGTCGTCCGTCTCGCTTGCTCCGAGCGCCACAGCCAGCTCGCTGACGGCGGCGACCGCCTGTTCGTACGCGTCGCGATCGTCTTGGCCGAGGGCCTCGGCGTCGATCCGCTTCAGCGCCGACAGGGCTTGGTGGGCGTATTCTTCGTCGCTCACACGCTAACCAACACAATCCAGAATAATAGGGTTTGTGTTGGTTAGGCCGAACCCGCCACTATCGATGTGTTCGCACACCCCACTGTTTCATGTGTAACAGCCGAAAAGAACGCCGCTATTACCGTTTGGCGACTTATTAGCTTAGGCGTCGATGTCGCCCAGGACTTCCTCCAGCGTATCGCGTAGGGCTCTAGCCTCTTCGATGTCTAACTTCGCGCCCATTGTCTCGTCGTACGCGAGGGGCTTTCGAACAATAGCTTCGAGAGTGACTGTCTGTGATTCGGTTCCGACGTTGATATCGATCGGGAGTTCGGACTGCTGACTGCCGTTATCGACGTAGCCTTCAATCTCTCGCAGCGTCGTGTGGTTGTGTGCCACGCTGGCGGGGTTAGGCGTTGACACTTAAGAACGTTCGCTTACCCTGCATATTGCAACTATATTCGTACGAATATCGAATCAGTGTCTGACATACTTATTTGTATCTCGGATATGTATACAGTATCTGTATATGGTATCGGTGAAACGAGCGGCCACGTATGTCGAAAAAGGCGGCGTTGGAAAGACGACCAGCGCGGCCCATATCGCCGTTGCAGCGCACGAACAGGGCGAAAACGTCCTGTTGGTTGACCTCGCTGGAACACAGAACGACCTCGCGACGCACTTCGGCCTCGATCTCGGCGAGGACGCCGAACGGATCGACGCGCCGATCTCCGCAGTCTTCGGCGACGACTGGGAGTTCCTCAAGGACAACGTCGACGACTTACTCGACCGCATGACCTTCGACACGGACGAGGGCCCCGACCTGATCCCCGCCGACCCAGGCCTCGGCGGCGCCGACAACAACCTCGCCAACGTCCCCCTGGAGGACCGCTTCGACAAGCTCGACGACTTCGTCGACGACCTCGTCGCGCCCGAGTACGACCTCGTCATCTTCGACCTCCCCGGGAAGGAGGACAACATCGCCCTCAACGGGCTCTTCGCGGCCCGCGATGTCGTCGCGCCACTGAAGCCCGGCGCGTTCGAGCGCGACCAGCTCCGCAAGCTCGACGCGACGCTCGACGAAATCAGCGACGACCTCGACGTGGACCTCGGCCTGACGCTGGTCATCCCCACAATCATCAACCAAAGCGAGAACCTCTCCGAAGAGTTCGTCGCGTACGTGCGCGAAGAGTTCCCTGAGGTCGTCGGCCACCCTGTCACGAAAACCGCCGACATCGGCAACAACCAGGACGAGGGCCGCACGCTCTACGCCGTCCCCGATGACGAGCTGTACTCGACAGGCGAGCGTGCCCGTGAATCGTACACCGCGAACACCGAACAACTACTCGACACCCTCACCGAACGATGACTGATGATAAAGACCCCGAGGAGCTACTTGCCCAGTCCAAAGAACAGAAACGCCACACCAGTGAACCATCATCCCCGGAGGATGGTGAGGGGCCATCACTCGAACAAGAGATAGCGAACTACTACCAGGCCATCGACGACGGTGAGGTTCCGCACAACCTCACGATGAGAGACGAATCGCTCGCAGCGCTGATGCGGGCCCTGGAGTCGACCGGACAACTTGACGATCTCGGTGCTGACGTTCGCGACCGACTCGACAGGACGCCCCGAGACGATGAATCACGCGGCCCAGTCCTTGCAATGCTTGTTCGTGTTGGCCTACAAGAAGTTAGGCCGGATCTGCTTGAATCCGGGAAATCTGGATTCAAGATATACCAGCAGAATCAAGATATCGAATTTTAATCTCTAATACCCATATTGTATCTGCATCCTGTATCTGTATATTGTATACAAGACACCAAAACAAAATGAACAAGACCAAACGCCGCGTGCTGAACACGCTGCTCGCACAGGACAACGAGTACTAGGGCGAGTGGACGAGTCGCCGCTCACTGTTCACGGTGGCCGTCGCACACACTGACCGCTCGCCGGAGGAAGTCCAGGGCGCGCTGGAGGACCTCGTTGACGACGGACTGGTCGAGGATCAGGGCGAGCGCTACCGCCTCACTGACGACGCCGAACGCGTTCCGCACCCGGGCGAGATTACGTCTCGGGATTAATTGCCACTGTTATTAGTTCGCATATCTTGAATAATGGCTTGTAATGTCAGATGAGTCAATAACGCCGGACGATATTATAAAAGATAAACGAACAATAGAAACTACTGTTGAAATTGAAGCCCATCAGGAAATACCCATAACAGCAGTTGGTGAACTGGAAAACGAATTCACCCAAAAGCTACTTCAATTGGTTAGAGATTTTGATGGGTACCAAATCGAATTAGAATCTACTGATGTGGAGAATGAGGAGACTATTGCAGATGTCTCATTGAGCGCCAAGACCGAGTAGATATAACCGGAAAATCGATTTTCGACTGTCTGACCATCTCTAGAGCCTATTCCTGTCAGAAAGAATCTATGGAAAGAAGTTGAGACTACACCGAGGTTAGCGGGGCAGTGATGCGTGGTTTCGGACGAATATGTGAGTAGAAACTACTTCAGATCGTCTCTTGAGCACCCATTCTTGTTATATTAGAAACCAATCCGGGATTCCCCGGGGCTGCACCCAGCGTCGCCACTGAGAAAACGGTGGTCGGTCGGACTGAGTGGCTTTCTACCCGATTCCAGTCTCCTTCTTCAGCAGCGTCAGTGTGTTGTCCGCCGTCACCAGCGGCGAGTGTTCGTACTCACCGGTCAGCTCGACCTGTACCAGCAGATCGACTGCTCGCCAGATGGAGCACAACAGACACGCGAACGCGAAGTAGAAAAACCGAAGTACGAAATCCTTCGATGTCGTCGCGGCCATAAATCGCTTGATGGACTTGTAGCCGCTCTCGATCTCCCAGCGGTAGCCGTACTCCGTGAGGTGTCCGCTCCCCCGATTCGTCATGAACACCGAATACTGCCGGTGATCGTCATGCTCTGAGTCCTCTTTCCGACGGTAGATCAGCGTCGTCTTGTGCCACTCGTTCTTCCCGAGATGGAGCTTCCGATCGGTCTCATACCGATCCTGGTCGCGCTGGAGCAATCGCTTAGCCTGGGCTTTCTCGCTGGTCTGCATCCGCTTGGGCACAACGTAGGAGAGTCCCCGCTGGCTAATCATCTCCAAAACGTGTTGACTGTCAAATTCTCGGTCCATCAGCACGTTATCGACGTGAACCAGGTCCTCGGCAGAATCAAGCAAGTCCTCTACGATCTCTTTGCGAGTCTCGCCTTTCCGTACCGGACGGGCATCAAGGACGAGCGGGACTGCGTTCCCGACCAGCTGGACTGTCGCCCACTGATAGGCGTACTCGTCGGTGTTCTCTTTCGTTCCGATGATCTCGTCCTCGTGGCCGGTTCGGTCGCCTGTGAAGGGATCGGCTTTGGTGATGTCGATGGCGACGATTCCTGCGCGGAAGAACTCCTCTGTCTCTGCGACCTCGTCAATGAGTTGCCGGACCGCCTGTCGATACATCTCTCGAATCTGCTCGGTAGAGAGATCACGAATGTGGTCGCGATGAGCGTGCCCGAGTGGTGTCCGCTCCCGCGTCGACTCGTGGACGAAGCTGCGAGCGCCTTCGTTGGCGGCCAAGTTCTCACGAAGCCCGAGATACGTCTGTAAGCTCCAGTAGGCGTTCTCGTGGATCTCACAGCCACCGCCACGATTGAGCGAGAACGCGGGGAAGACGACGTGGCTGACATGGTCAGTGATCTCCTCAGCCTGTTTTAGGACTAATTGGTCGTCGGGGTCTGAGTCCTCTCGATCGTCATCGTGGTGCCGAAGCTTTCGCTCCGGGTCACGTGGAACCGCGACACCTGCATTCTGGGCTTTGATGAGGATTGTTCGAGCCGCCGTCTCGACTGTCTCTCGGAGGTCAGCGGTGAAACGCTCGTGCCAGCTGCGCCACAGCGTCGACTGGTCTGGAATCGTCTCGAAAGCCAGTTGCTCGTAGAGGTCAGAGCGATGATCGAGGTAGTCGACGAGTGCTGTTTCGTGCTCCCACCCGTGGAGTTCCTTCAGAACAAACACCCGAAAGAGGGATTTCATCTTGTATCGTGTCGCGCCCCCATAACGGTCGTGAGCGGCGAACCGGAAGTAGGCCAGTGGGTATTGACATACAAAGTTTTCCACCGACCCGTGATGGTCGTGTTTGAACCACCGCTGCCCAACCGCTCGGATATCCTCCTGAAGCGCATCGAGTGAACCCCGATTGTAGAGTGGCGTCGAGTCGTAGGCAGGCCACTCAGTATACGGAGCCTGTGCAATATCCCGAAAGACGGCACGTCGAGAGTCAGACATTAGAACCATCAGTACTGGCTATGTGAAACCTCGAAGTGTGATACAAACGGTGTGCTGAATATAGTGGATGAGTTCAGCAGAGAGACTTCGTTTCTTTCGGATACTTCCTGCTGAATTACCAGAGGGGGTGCGAACTGGTCAATTTCGTCTCCGGTCCATTGTCCACCGTCGGTGACGAGTCGACACTCGGGCTGAAGTGCGACATGGTTATCCCTGTCTGGAGAGAAGGTAAGGGAATGGCGCCCTCTATTTCCACAACTGAGCGACAGCCGATCGGCAAGGTGTTGCTCTATTGCCCTGGGTGTAGTCACGAAAGTCGCATTAATGACGACTGGCTCATCCGCGTCCTCGCTGATTCTCAGACCTACGAGTGTCCGAATTGTGGTACAATGATACCCGCTCAAATCAATAAGAATTGACCAAGCGGAGAGGTGAATCCCTTCAGAGGGAGTAGCGTAAGCCCTCTATCTGCCAAATGTGACGAAACTCGGAGGTATTGAAATCGGTGTGCAAGATTGAGCAGCTGAAACAGCCGCTCGGTATGACTGCTGTACTGACCGACTCGCCCACCCCTGAAACAGTCTACTCCACCGACCCGAGTGTGTGCCAACACGCGGGTTCGGCCCCTCAATGTGAACCTTATTCTGATGATTCGGGTGAAAAACTTCGGGGCTTTTCGTCGTGGAGCACGAATCAGACCTGTGGAGTACGAAATCGGGGCGGAGGAATCGGTCAGCACGGCCGTCGTACGCGCGGTGAGCGCTGTCGAAGGCCGTAAACCGTGTTCCCTGCGACCACTGGCGGACGTCGTCGATCCGACTGCGCTAGATTCGTTGTTCGACCCGCGGTACGACGGAACTCCTCGGACGGGCGGACGTCTCTCGTTCGTGTACAGCGATTGTTGCATCACGATCGACAATGGCGAGTATCTCACGCTCCAGTTACTCGGAGACCGTTTCCGCGACGAACGCGATTAAGAATCCGCTGACAGTCGCGTCCGCTAACGGAGTAGCCAATAGCCGCTCGTCGCGAGATTACTGCTTGGGATCACGAGCGGTCAGCAACCCCTGGGCCATGAGTCGCCGGGCGATGACGACCAGCCCATTCCCGAATCCTTCGCCGAAGATCGCTTGTTCCTCCTTGGTGCCTGGCATGAGCGAACTCACGAGAATCGTCGAGCGGTCGACCAGCAGGAGCCGGCCGATCGCCGTCTCGTTTTCAGTAGCGTCCTCACCGTGTAACCACTCCAGGCCAGAGACGAACGTCATCGCGTCCGGCACGGCCGTCTGGATCTGCTCTTGCAGCGATTCCGTCAGCGCGCCGATGAGAAGGTCGACCCCGTTACCGACGTCGTTGAGAGTGGCAACGAGATCATCGGTCAGCAGTGACTCGTCGCCGACGACAAGAACGACCTCCTCGGCCGCGTTCTCGATGAGTTGGTCCGCCCGATTTTCGATCGCGTCCCGCCCGGACATCGCCCATATCTGCTGGACGGGGGTCTCGTCTTCCTCGACGATTTCGACCATATCCAGCGCATCGTGGAGGCGCTCGACCCGGTCTTCGTACTGGTCGCGCAGGGTCTCGGTCGCCTCGTCGAGCGGAACCGCCCGGAACTGCTGCGGGCTCGAATGCTGTATCTCGACCAGCCCTTGCGCCTCCAGTACTCGAATCGCATCGTACACCCGCGTTCGGGGAACCTCCGTCATCTCACTCAATTTTTTTGCTGTTCCCGTGTGGAGGCGGGACAGGCCGACGAAGCATCGCGCCTCGTATTCTTTCAAGCCGAGTTGCTGGAGGACCTCGATCGCTTCCTCCAGACTATCATTGGTAGTCATGTGTCCCAACCTCACAGGGTATATTCCAGTGAGTCTCTAATTAGTTCGCTCCCGACACGGATATGCATTGTCACTCAGTTCATGACTTCGAACTCGGACAGTGTGCGTGATGGGTGGTAATGTCGTCCAAAACCGCTTCAGGAACGAGTTTCCAAAACCTATTGTGAGTCTCCCAGTGACTACAGGTCGATACAAATTTCACTCGACGGAGGCGCCCACGAACGGACTTTTTGAGATTCACTCGCTTAATCACAAAAAATATTTATCGGGCGAGACCGATTTCGCTCCTAGTACGCGGTCCAGTTCTGTCTCCCGACCACCACACTACTGCGTGCCGACTCGGTCACTCCCCGTGGCTGGGCTCACAGCGACCCACATTCGCCAGATCGATGACCAACAATCCAGACGAGGACCCACAGTCCGTCGCAATCGAGCAACTCGAACGGTTCGGGTTGAGTGCCTACGCCGCGCGGACGTTCGTCGCGCTCGCTAGTCTCGGCACGGGGACAGCCAGAGACGTCAGCCAGGTTTCAGCGGTACCGCGAACTCGGGTGTACGACGCGATCGACGAGCTACACGACCGGGGGCTCGTCGATATCCTCCAGTCGTCGCCCAAGCAGTTCTGGGCGATCTCCGGCGAAACCGCGAGTCGGACGTTCGAACACGAGCTACAGCACCGCACGGAACTCCTTCGGTCGGCGCTGAGGGAACTCGAACCCATCGAACAACGAGCCGAGCAGCGCGGCGTCTGGACGGTAGACGGGCAGACGTCAGTCACGGAACGAGTCCTGGAGTTCTTCGCGAATGCGGAAGAGGAGATCGTCTACATGACCGTCGAGGACCTCCTCACCGAGGACCTGATAGAGGGGTTAGGCGAGGCCGCAGAACGGGGCGTTTCGATAAAGCTCGCCGGAGTGTCGACGGATGTCCAGGAACGCATTCAGGACGATATCCCCGGCGCGACGATGTTCGAGTCGCTGTGGGTCTGGTCGGACACGTCGGCAGGACGACTCATGATGGTCGACGGTCGGAAGACACTCGTGAGTGCGCTCGTCAACGGTGCGGACGCGAGTCCGTCCGATCCGCGGTCCGAAACCGCCATCTGGGGCGAGGGTGAGGCGAACAGTCTGGTCGTGGTTCTGAAAGCGATTTTCACCTGGCGACTCGAGACGGAGGAGCGATCTTGACGGAATCCAGTGGGAGACGTTGACCTCAGGGAGTCGACAGCGACACTTCTTCAGGGAGCGAGTCGAGCACCGTTTCGAGCTGTTCGTCGGGAGTGTACCGGACGGAACCGCTTCTGTGTTCGAATTCGAGGACGCCGTGCTCTGCCAACTTCGGCAGGTGGACGTGGTGTAGTTGGATGGCGAGTGCTTCTCGGTCCTGCGCTGGGCCGTCTTTTGAGTCAGAACCACTACTGTGGAACTGTTCGACGAGTTCGTCAACCGTGGTAGTCCCGGTAGCCTCGTGGCGCAAGTGGTGGATGATCCGGCGTCGGTGCCTATCGTCGACGAACTGGAGCCATGCGTCGAGACTGTGGGTCGTCATACTGCCTTACTCTCTACCCATGTACATTAACTGTAGAGATTTTTACGATTGAGAAGATTTTGATTATGTGAGTGACGCCCGAACCCTGTACATCCCTGCGTCACTGGTCACTTGGTTGCTGTACTCTCTCACTACGTCACCCGGTTAATCAGAACTCATCTGATCGGTAAGATGTCGTCACTCGAATCCTCCGTGAACCGCACATTACGGCTCTACCAGGGTGCAGATAAAGCTGTGTCAACACCAGTTCTTTTCGGCTTCGTTGAAATGCGTTGATGATTATCGGTTCCCCCAGTAGTGTGACCGAATGCAGGCCCTCCCGAAGTCGCCGTTGCTCCGACTTGGCTCGGCGAACTGTTGCTCGGTACTCTCCGAAGTCCTCGAACCGATGGTAGTACCGGATCTCGACCACGGGACTATCCGTCTGGAGACCCTATGCTAGAGGATGGCAGATAATAGGAGCGGTCGAGACAAGCAAGCGCGAGACGCTGAGAGACGCCAGCAAGAGCGTGACGTCGCCACGGAACTGGAGCGAGGAGACGAAAAAGAGCCACCGGTCGAGGCGGCGGAACTCGGCGATTTCGAGGTGGAGCTCGAAGCAATGAACTTCCCGGCGACTGGGGCCGAGATCGTCGAGACGTTCGGCGACCACACGATCGAATCGGTCACGGGGAGCTACACGATCGAGGATCTCGTCCCGGAGACGGACGAGGAGACGTTCGACTCCCCGGCTGCCGTGCGAGTGCAGGTACAGCGGCCGACAGTTGCTGCGGCGATGAAACGAGTCGTCGAATCCAGTAAGACGCTTCGAAATACGGAGTTCAGTTGGACACAGCGCAAAGCGTACGAGATGACCTTCAAGGAACTCGAATCGATCGACGCCGATGACGACGACGAAGGGATCACAGCCATCAGCGACTGGATCGTCGATCAAATCCACGAGAAGGAAAAACTCCCGGCATCCCGGGCTGTGCGCCGACAAGCGGCGAAGTTCTGTCGTGGGAACGGCTACCAGGTACGGGTCGACGAGTGGCTCGGCATCTAGAGCGACGGTCACGGGCACCCGTGGAAGCGACTGCTGGAACGCGCCAGGCGTGATCGATACGCATACCTCTCAAACGGCTGTTTCAACAGTTTCGAGGCGGAGCCCCCGGCCTCAAGACAATGGCCACAGGAAGGGGTATTCGGGATCAAGATCACCAATACCCACGCATTCTGTTGCTAGTCGTCTTCAGCTGTTGAAGACGTGCTGGCATGCAGGGGCTTGACCTTGATACTGCCAGAGCTACTTGCGGTGACTTCGCACCCCTGATACTCGAAGGTGAGGTGTACATCACCGACAGCGGCTCTACGAGGGGTGACGAGTGAATCGAGAGCGTCCGGGTCTACGCTTGCGTGCAGTGGGTCCATGTCGGCGGGTCCGTATCTGAGGCTGCTGCGACGACGCTTACGACAGCCATACTCGCGACTTCATCGGTAACGCTGAAATGGGCCTGGTAGAGTTCCTCCTCCGCGTGGTATTCTATCGACTCAAATTCACAGAGACCCCGCAAGCGAGCGAGTGTTCGGTCTGGGATTCTGTTCTTGGTGGAGTGCGGAGAGTCATCATCGATCATCACCTACTATGCTCGTCCAACTTGGGTGACGTTGGCCATTTCATACACAATAGAGTATTTAAGGAGCACGCGAGGAAGTCAAGAGCGCGACTCGGTGAGTGCTTGTTCGATGAGTCGGCGATTCCCTCGTCGCAGGCGGGCACCGAGGGCTTGCTGTGACACATCGAGTTCATCAGCCATCTCTGCCAGCGTCGTGTCTCGCGGTGAATTGAAGTACCCGCGGTCATACGCCAGCGTCAGGGCTTCACGTTGGCCATCAGTCAGGTCCAGCTTCGCATCCAACGGGCGGAGTGCGTGGAGTTCCGTCAAGGTGACCCGGACGCCGTGGTCGTGACAGTAGTCTCGAAACGCCGCGATGGCCTCTCGGCTTTCGCCGCGAAGTTCGAACGTCCACTCTTCTGCTGTCCCGATCGCTGATAGGAGGACGATTTCAGGCACGTTCAGGGCGTCGAGTACGCTGTCGTACCCCGAGGTCCACTCACACCGCAACAGATACTCCGATTCGACGTGATCGATAGCGCGGATGTCTCGGACGCCCGGGTGCTCAGAGAACTGATCGACGATCGAATCGGACTCCGTACCGCGGACCCAGAAGTAGGGCACCACACCTTTTGTAACCGGAATAACCCGTTCGAGTTGCACGACCACGTCTGGTAACTCAGTGAAGACGGTACCTAAAGGGAACTCGTTAGATGGGAGTGTGAATTCGGCGTCAGTAGCCATGCACCCAGATAGGTGCTGCGTAGGTATGAGTGCGTTCTTCAATTGAGGTTGATCGTCGTAGCAACTGAATACCGGCGATTTCGAACCAGAACATCTTCGATGCTTTTCTGTAATCCAAAAGCGCGCTGTATTCAGCAGAGTCGGCGAAACCTATCACCAGCTGAGGGTTTCAACAAGGCCGAACTAGTGACGATCACGGGCCGACGCAGCACCGTTCGTGGGTGAGTCACTCGCGACCGTTCGTCGCGATTCTGAGCGCGGGTTGACCGTAGTCGGGCTGGTTCGTGACGGAACAGTCTCCACAGACGAACACGCCATAGTTGAGCCGGGGGATGAGGTGTTCGTCGCCGGCAGCGACGAGGGGATACAGCGGTTCGAGCGAACCGTGCATCCTTGAGAATCGAACCAATTCGACTGACGCACTCCGCTGCTCTCGATATGTCGGTCGTGTCTTAGTTTTGTGTTTGCTGCCCGAGGGTGACGGACTGGTGGTGACTGGTTACTGAACTCAGGATACACCTACAGTAGCAAACTGAAGAGGAGATAGGAGCCGATGACAGAGAGCGAGGGTGCCAAAATCCAGAGGATGACGATTCGGCGTGTGGCGGCCGGGTCGAACAAGCTCTCTGCGCTGAGCTCGTCGATGTGTTCCTCCCCGATCGGGGGAACCGGTCTGTCTCTGTCCCGTCGCCCCGTCCGCTCGCCAGCCGTACTGCTCGCCAGCTCGCCGATGGTCGGGCTCGTCGGTCTGTCATCCGACCCCGTAGACGCCGCGAGGGCACCCGTGGTGAGGCCCGCAGCCAACTCACGCTCGGTACGTCGGGTGGCGATCTCCGCGAGCGTGGCGGCGCGACTCGCTCGTCCCCAGCCGAGTCCGATGATACAGCAGGTCGTGCTCACCGCGAGACTCGCCGGAATACCGAGATACGAGAGGACCGTGATGATGGTCGCCCCGATGCTCGAGACGACGAGTGCGGCCAGGATGGGCAGGTCGGTGATCCCATCACTGACCGTCGCGAGCGTCCGCCGGGCGATCGTGAACCCACCGAGGCCGATAGTAGCGACGGCGAGCACGATGCCTTGCTCGATGGTGATCGACCCGTTGCCGACGAGCGGCGCGACCGCATTCGCGGCGTTCGACGCCCCTGCACTGAACCCCATGTAACACGCGATTGCAATGACCAGAAACGAGCCGACGAGGTCACGGGGGGCTGCGTTCGTATTGAGGCGGAGGCGCGGAACCCTCCCCGAGCGATCGAGCTGGACGAGGTGCCGCTCGAAGCGCGTGAACGACATATGGGCCTCTAACTGGGGGTACAGATATCGGCCGACGATGGCACCAGTCACGAATCCGAGGAGTGGCGCAACGATCCACGCGGAGACGATCGTGAACATCAACGCCTCGTTGAGCGAGTCCGTTGCCAGACCGAGCCCGACGATTGCACCCACGGCAGTCATCGACGTCGAGGCGGGAACCCCGTAGAGATTCGAGAGCAAGAGTGCCAGACCGCTGAAGAACAGAACACCGACGGTCGCTATTGGCGAGAACTGCACCGCCGGAACGATGCCGTCGCTCATGGTGACGATGACGTTCCGACCGACCGTCCACGCACCCAGAAACGCGAAGAGCGTGAACAGGGTTGCGGCAGTGGCCTTTCTGACGAGGCGACTCCCGACAGCAGGTCCGAACGCGACACCGGTCGACGACCCGCCGATGTTGAATCCGACGAAGGCAGCCACGAGCAATCCCACGACAACGAGTGTAGATACCATATTCAAGCGGTCCGTGTTCCTATAGTTCGGCGCGGAGACGTAATTCCGTGTCCCCCCTGGATCGTCGATGGACGTCGATGTATTCGACCCGGCGGCTGATACCGATACGGACCGGTCTCTCACTCAGTGGTGGGTCCCATCGGGAGCGGTGCTGTTCGCGAAGATGGCTTGACTTGGCCATCTACATCTCTCGTCATCTGCGAGCGCTTGCGAGACCGGTTTTCCCATCTCGCGGGTCATCGTTTCGGCGTACTTGCGCTTGTTCTCTCGCAGGACCTCACCGGCAGTTGCAAGCAGTTGTTCGCGTTCCCGAACCGGCCGGAGGCGCCGGTCTTCGAACGCTGGCGACGGACTCGGTCGTGAGCGCGACCGCCATCTGGTTCGCCGTGTCCAAGTCGCCGGGTCGAGGGGTACGTGTATCACCGTTGGAGTAAGTCTACAGGATGAACGTGACAATGGCAAGAACGACGAAGATGATGACCAGCCATTTGGCGATATCCATACTGATCCCAGCGACACCTCGGGCACCGAGCACCGCTGCGACGATCGCGAGAATCAAAAAGAGGACTGCAAGCTCAATGAAACCACCCCCGAACTGCAACGGCACCGCCTGGATCGAGACCGCGCTATCCAGAACTCCGTATGAGGTTACCATAGCATATCTACGGCTCTGGAGTATGTTAAACCCCCGACATATTCATTCCTATCCTGTTTTTGAATAACCGGGTGACTCTGTCCGGGTAGACTCAATTCACCCGATTAATCAGAATACATTCTTGTTCGGAAAATCGGGGCTACTATTCTGTCGTCAGCCGTATTGAGCTGTACTGTGTCCCGAGACGACTACGAAGCGGAACTGTCTGCCGGTCGAGAGGAGATCGCATCCATACTAAGCGGTGTGGCGGAGGGAATCCGCACAGGTGCCGTTCGGTTAGGCGAGAGCCCGGATGCCGTGACTGTCGATACACCAGACGAACTCACGCTGGAAATCGAACTCGAAACCGAAGAGGACGCGATGAGTCTGGAACTGGAGCTGGAGTGGACCGTATCGAGTGAAGCGTCTCCTGTTTCGTCCCTCGACGTTACTCCAGAGGGAGAGGACGAGGAGGTTGCGCTTTTGGGAGCCACTGATGGAGCACAATCACTGGCTCGATTCGAAGTCTACCGGGCTCGAGATGAGGAATGGCGCTGGCGACTCCGTCATCGAAACGGGAATATCATTGCGAGCAGTGGCGAGGGGTACACTCACAAACACAATGCCCTGAAAGGCCTCCGGAGTGTGATAGCGAATTCGGCAGACGCAGCAATAACTGAAGAGATATGGTAGAGATAGGTAATCTCATACTTGATCGACTGAATACGAGGTCCGCCGATGGGTCGCTGGCGCCTGGCCACTTGGCCGAACGTTGGTCAGCGAGGATGGCGGGACGGAGGACGAAACCACCACGGACGGTTCTGACACCGTCTCACCACCGCACATGTATGAGTGCCGAACGTGTGATCGAGTCTATGTTGCCACCGACAAACGCACGTGTTCTACGTGCGACAGTGCCGTCGAATGCCGACGAACAGACGATCTTCCCTACGCTGAGTGGATAGGTGCTCGTCACATGAGCGCACTGGAAACCTCGACCCGCGAAGAAGTGGTCGCGGCGATCACACTCAGCGAAGAAGACGGACGAGTTACCGTTTTTACTGACGGCACATTCGACGATTCCCTAGCGACGTCCCTGGTGATTGATTGACCAACGGGGGGTAAAGACACGCATGGTTGTTGAGTCGGATTTGCTACTTCCGTTTCTTGCCGGGCTAACACTCGTTTTGGCCGTTGCACATACGCTTGGAATCGTCGCTGATCGACTCGGGTTTGCACCGGTCGTCGGTGAACTCCTCACCGGGTTGGTGCTTGGCCCCTCGGTTCTCGGGGTCGTTGCTCCTGCGGTCACGGCTATCGTCGTCCCTGTCCCCGATCGACTGGCAGCCATCGCGTCGCTCGGGCTCATTCTCCTCCTCGTACTGGCCGGAACGGAAGTTGACGTTCAGACGGTGAGTCGCTATGCCCGACCGACGATAGCGCTCGCTACCGGAGCCTCCGTCGTGCCGTTCCTTCTGGGGTTCGCGTTGGGATGGGCGCTCCCCCCGAGGTTTCTCGTCACCCCCGGGCAGCGACTGCCGTTCGCACTGTTCTTGGCGACGGCGCTGAGCATCTCGGCGGTCCCCGTCGCCGTCCGTGTGCTGATCGACCTCGACGCGATGGACCGAACAGTGGGCCAACTCACCCTCACCGTCGCTGTCGTTATCGATGCAGCTGGGTGGGTTGCGCTCACGATAGTTTCTGACATCGCTCGTGAGGGACAGATAGAGCCGTTTGCGGTCGGCCGAACACTCGTCGTCCTCGGTGTATTCGTCGGAGGTGCCGTTGTTCTCGGGCCGCGAATCGTCGATACGCTCTTCGATGTCACCACATACGTTCGATCGCCGGTGTTGACCGGATTTTCGATCGTCATCGTCGTCGGGCTTGCGATGGCCGGGGGGTCGCTCGCAGTTGGATTGGAAGCCGTTCTCGGCGCGTTCCTCGCAGGCGTTCTCGTGAGACATCGACTCGACGCGGAGACCGAACGAGTATTTCAGATGGTGGCGCTCGGACTGTTCGCACCCATCTTCTTTGCGACGGCAGGGTTACGGGTTGACCTGAGCGGACTGTTCACGCTGGATACGCTTCTGGTCGCAGGCGTCACACTCGCCGTTGCAGTGCTGGGAAAGGCACTTGGCGTGGTACTCGGAGCGAGATTTACTGACCTCTCCCGAGCAGAAACCGTCTGCCTTGCCATCGGACTCAACGCTCGCGGCGCAATGGAACTCGTCGTGGCAGCCCTGGGCTTGGCAATCGGAATCCTCACGCCCACCATCTATGCCGTCATCGTGCTCGTCGCCATCGTCACGTCCGTCATGACGCCGCCACTGCTCCGGCGTGCGCTCGTGAACCTTCCAGACGACGTACCCTCTGGGACGGTGTGATTTCTCTTATCAGATTGCTCAGTGACCGGCGGCGACGCCGAGGACCACGACGTGGTAGACGACGACGGCGATGAACACGACGTAGAGAAGCCCGGCGAGGAGGAACGGGGCTGGACGCATTCGATTCGTGGCTGTGAACTGCGTTCGCAGTAGGACCGCCCCACCACCGATGAGCGCGAGAACCGCTGACAGCGTGTTCAGGAATCCAATCGTCCCCCACGAGACACCGAGGTCCCAAGAGGTAAACAGGATACCGAGCGTGGCAGGAAGCGTCCCCTGGAACACCATCGCGCCCGTGATATTTCCGATCGCGAGGGTATCCTTCCCCTCACCGATCCAGATGACGGAATTGAATTTCTCGGGGAGTTCGGTGGCCAGCGGTGCTAACAGGAGGGCAATCAGCGCTGCGGGAACGTCCAGCACCTCCGTCGAGAAGAACTCGACCTCGGTCACGAACAGATGGGCACCAGCGATGATCACGAGCAGCGCACAGACGGTCTGCGTGACCACCATCCACAGGGGAGGTTCGTCGATGGGGACGATGGCCGATCCGAACGCCGGGAACGGTCGCTGGCCCTCGGTTAGCAATCCCCTGAGGTGCAGCCGATCGAGTTCTTCCCCGACGATCAGCTGGCCGGCTGCGAGTGTTTGCTTGACGTACAGGGCATACAGGGCGACGAGCCCGAGGGCAATACCGATACGGAACCCGCGGGTTGGAACGAACGCGGCCACCACCGCGACCGTGTATCCGACGAGGAAAAACGAGAGGTCACGTCGGAGGGCCGGCACGTCGGCCTCGAAAATCGGGCCGGCGTCGCGACGGCTGCCGAAATAGAGCACGCTCGCGCCGACTAAGGTCATCGCAATAGTCGCAAGCATAAACGGCGCACCGAGGATAGCCCCCACACCGATCGCGTCGGCAGCGGCCTGGTCCCCCCGACCGAGGAGGACCGAAACGATGGCAATCACGGGGATCATCGTCTCGGGTAACGCCGTCCCGACTGCGGCCAGGATGCTTCCGGTCGCGCTCTCGCTCACACCGAGGTGATATCCGAACCACTCGACCGAATTCGTGAAGATCTCCGCGCCACCGAGGAGTAATGCAAACGCGCCAAGGAGGAGCCCGAGGTTCAGCAGCGGAATCGAGAAAACGTCTACCGTTTGGAACATGGAGGTGTGTTCAATTCAACTGTCGTCCTGTTCGTAGGCATCGAACCAGCTAGTGACGGCCTGCTTGAGTGCCCCGGTCGTGCTCCCGAGGTTCAGCATCTGGTAGCCGTTCGTCGCTTTTTCGTTGACATCGTCCATTCCGAACCCGAGACCCGCAGCGGGGACACCCGCATCGATAGCTTTCGATCGAACCGTCTCGACGGCTTCCTGCACCATCGGATGATCGATCTCACCGGGGTGACCGAGCGACACTGAGAGGTCGAACGGGCCGATGAAGACGAATCCCAGGTCCGGGACGGCCAGGATGTCGTCCAGGTTCTCGATGGACGCCTCGGTCTCGATGGTCACACCGACGAGGGTTTCTCTGTCTTCGGTCGCAATGTAATCGTCAGCGAGACCCCAACGAGACGCCCGTGGCGAGGCCAGTCCTCGATCACCGGGACCATCGTCGTAACGGAACCGTGCGGATCGAACCGCATCGCGGACTTCGTCGGCGGTTTCCACGCGGGGGAGGAACACGTTTCTCACACCGAGGTCCAGCGCTTTCCGGACGAGCGTTGGATTCGTATCGGGAAGGCGGAGAAGTACTTCCACCCCAGTCCGTTCGGCTGCGCGGAGCAGGTCTTCCAACTGACGTGCATCCCACGGGTCCGGTCCACCGTGTTCGAGATCCACCCAGACGAAATCGACGCCGAGTTCACCGTAGAACTCCACGAGCGTCGGGCTGTACGTATTGTCGAGGACACCGAGAGCGATACCGCCGTCGTTCAGGGTCGCGGCGAGGTCGTTGGCTGGCTGTGAAGCTCTCTTTTCGTTACTCATCGCAAGCGGAGCATTCGGGACACTCGTATAAAACAACCAACAGTTTTCACCGCACACGCGATTGTGATTAATCGAGAGAAAGGTGGTAGTCGGACGACCGCTGAGTGGGTACGCCTCACGTCCACCGAGGGTCCGTCGTGGAATCGGAATCGGTACAACCCATCGTCGTCGTCGGATTTGTTGTCGGTAAATGCAGAGCCCTCAACGGCTATGGAATACTGGTTTGACAATCCGACGCTGAGTCACCTACCGTTCGACATCGCACCCGACCGGCACGGCCGTCTGACTCAGTTGCTGATGGACTCGATTGATCGTCCGGTTCGTCGGTGAGGGTGAGCCCACCCCCAGACGAGCCGTGATGAACACGTGCAGAGGCTTCTGACGTAGTCGGTCAACAGGCACTCACTCTCTGCGGCTACGACGCATTCTTCAGAACGACACGTCGGCTTCGTCCGTGGGCCCCACCGCTGCCGGGGAGGGGTTCGTACCACGATCGTCGTAGTATTTACGGCCAATATACTCATCGCTCACGTTCCCGATGATGGTCGTGAACAGCTCGTCGGCCGTGGTGTACCTCTCTTGACCGACGTGACCGATGATCGTCGAGATCGTTTCGGTCTCCTGGGTGTCCGGGGCCTCGATTTCGGTCGCTCCGAGTTGCTCGATGACCGAGTGTTGATCGATCGGAAAGCTGAGTTCGTCTTCGAGGAATGCGAGTACGGTACGTATCTTCATCAGATACCCGGATACCCGTTCCCCACCCACATAAAGTGACAATAACTTACAAATAAGTCGTTTTTTGATTAACTGAGATACTGTACTTGACACACCGTTGGCAGTGACACGTTCGCCCTTGGTTTGCTCAACACGGTGTACCCGGTGAACTTCGGTGAGAGTATCTCAGAGATATCCATGGATAACTCTCTAGGGTGGGGGGTCGGGAACGGTTATGCCTGTCCCTGCCCTGATATTCGAGGGAGGGACGCGAGAAGTGATGTTTGAGTGGGGGATCTAACTGTATCGGCCATATGCATTGAGAGAGCCAGTCTCAACTACAGTCTATGGACATTCCATACAGCGACATCCAGTTTAAAGCAACATTTGCCAAACTACCGTAGAGCCATAAGTCTGGCGTGGGTCTGCTGTCCCAACAAAAT
This sequence comes from Haloarcula sp. DT43, assembly GCF_037078405.1. NCBI lineage: Archaea > Methanobacteriati > Methanobacteriota > Halobacteria > Halobacteriales > Haloarculaceae > Haloarcula > Haloarcula brevis. Next base: position 49,132 of record NZ_JAYMGZ010000008.1, read on the forward strand.
TATCAAGTAGTAGTGAGATTGGTTCAGTATGCCGAAATCGGCTGATTCAGATTCAGAACCCGGAAAGCACGACGGTTCCCCCGGGATTGAGCGGACGAAGCCCTGGCACTCCGCCGACGACGTGCCTTGGACACTCCTCACCGAGTCCCAGCTCGCCGACGCCTACGAGGCCGTCGTCGTTCCGGCGCTGCGCGCGGACGGCCAAAACCCCGAAACCGACCGGCCATCGTACGAGTGGCTTTCGAACAACGGCTTCCGCGGGCTGACGTACGCGCTGAAAGAGTACCACGACACGACGTTCGCCACGTTCTGGTCGGAGACCCTGGGCTACGACACCGAATCCAGTGGCTACGACTGGGATATCGAACACGACGAGACACGCGAGTCCTTTCAGGAGTATCTCGAGGCCAAGCAATCGGCCGCGGACGACTGGACGGACAGTACTCGTGAAACGATTCGATACCGGCTTGCTCGCTATGCTCGATCCTACCGAGAACGCCACGGCACCGACGATCTCCTCTCACCCGTGGATGCCGACAGCGACATCACGGAAACCGAAGCCGTCGACCGCTGCCGGGAGACCTTCGCCTACATGTCGAATGAGTACGCTGAGTCCACCATCGCACGTGTGCACGATGCAATCCGCACGTGGTATGGCTGGCTCGTGGAACGCCGTGTGGCGACTGTCAACCCGACTAACGGCGCTGAGGATTGGTTCTCGTGGACTCGCTCGTCGGACAGTGACCCGGTCGCCCTTGAGCCCGAGCACGTCCGGGCGATGTTCGACGCCGCCATCACCAGCCGCGATCGGATGCTCATCATCGCACTCGCGGGCTGGGGCCTACGGGCCGGCGAGGTCGCGGCGCTGCACCAGGACCAGCTCCATCTGGATGCCGACGAACCGTATATCCAGTTCGACGAGCGAAAGAACGGGCCGGGGACCGTCGCCATCGTCTTCGGCAAAAAAGTCGCCCAGCGGCACGTCTCTCGGGTGGATAGCTATCTGTTCCCCTCGGACCGCTCGAAAACCGGCCACGTCGACGGAACCACAATCGCCGGGTGGTTCCACGACCTCGCCGACACGGCTGGGGTTCCCGAGGAGATCGACGGTGTCGCTCGGAAGCCACATATGGGCCGCCGGTTCTGGTACGACGCCTATTCAGGCACGACGCAGGACCTGCTAGAACATGTTCAGGATATCGCGGACGAACAGGGCAGTGCAAGTGCGAAAGTCGTGTTCGAGGACTATCTGACTGACGAGCGAAAGCGAGAACTCCGACGGGAGTTCATGCGAGAAAAACTAAGTGTGGCCTTCGACACGAGTAATCAGAGGATGTAGTGGAGCATTCCATAACTTTCCAGTAAATCCACTCAAAATTGCCAGAACGCTCTTCGGAAGCAGGTTATTGGTCAGGTAGAGCGGTTGCTCTAGAGTAGCGGAGCGTGTCATAGAAAGCCTCCCAAGGGAGGCCGCAGGGTTTGGAAACTGTGTCCAGCAGTACCAACGCCCTGCAAGACGTAGCTTCGGTAGACGACTTCTTGAATGCGGCGGCTACCG
>NZ_JAYMGZ010000009.1 GCF_037078405.1 Haloarcula sp. DT43
GGTAGCCGCCGCATTCAAGAAGTCGTCTACCGAAGCTACGTCTTGCAGGGCGTTGGTACTGCTGGACACAGTTTCCAAACCCTGCGGCCTCCCTTGGGAGGCTTTCTATGACACGCTCACGTGCCCTGTCTGCGATAGTGATGCCATCGATGAATCAATTGAGGACTTCGCAGGAGTTTGTACGGAGTGCGGGTTCGTAGTTCATGACCCGGCAGATACGACGCTGCCAGAATGGATTCAATCTCGAGAGGAGGTAGAGGAACAATTCCATGAAGACTGGCTCACTGTTTGTCGTGTTCGTAACTCGACGGAGCAGCAACTTGCTCGAGCTTTCGCCGCGTTGGAGGATATTGGAAATGCACTCTGCCTCGATTCAGACCTTCGTCAGAAAGGCGCAGCAGTCTACTGTGACGCTTTCGTCGCAGGCACGACGGATGGCAGGGACACCATGTGTATAATCGCTGCATGTGCCCGTCTCGCTTCTCTATCGGCTTCGCAACCCATACCACCCGGCCGGCTAAGTGAACTCCCTTCTGTCGACCCGAGAAAATATCGGCTCAGTCTGGCTGGAATTCAGAGTGATCTTGGATTGAGTCCAGCACTGCCAACTCCAGAGGACTACGTCTTTTTCCTTGCCGGAGAGTTAGACCTCGAGGATGTTGTTCTCGGTGTCACTGAGACCACTCTTGAACAGATCGAAGGTCATTCTGCACTGGTTGGAAAGGACCCTGTTGGTATTACCGCGGCAGCGATCTACCTCGCAGCTGAAAATAAAACACAGTCCGAAGTCGCTGATGCTAGCGGAGTCTCCACGGAAACGATTCGTCAGCGGGTCAATCAGCTCCGGACTCTGGTGAGCGATGATTGATTCCGCTTCTATTCGTGAACGCGTCGCAGAAGATGACGACAACGAGCTGTTGCGTGCGGCAGTATATGCGCGGACTTCGTCCAAGAGCGGTGGGTTTGGGTATTCTCTCGATGCACAGACTCAACGGGGTATCGAGCGCTGTGAGTCACTTGGATGGACTGTGGCGTTCGTTTACCGCGATGAGGCAGAGAGCGGGAAAGATACCGATCGGCCGATGTTCCAGCAGATGCTGGACATGGCTGAAAACCGCGCATTCGATGTCATTGTCTTTTGGAAGTTGGACCGATTCTCACGGAGTCTGATGCACGCAGTACAACTGGAATCAGAACTTCGTGAGTGCGATGTATATCTCTACAGTGTCACTGAACAGATTGATACGACGACTGCAACTGGTCGTTTCAACTTCCGTAACATCGCGAGTGCTGCAGAATTTGAGCGCGATATGATAAAACAGCGGACGAGAATTGGTCTCCAAGGATTGGCCGAAGAGCACAGGTGGCCTAACAGCAATCCGCCAATCGGGTACGACCTGACTTCAGATAACCGACTCAAAATCAACAAAAGGGAGGCGCAATTGGTGATTGAGATATTTGAGTCGTACGTTGAAAAACGATCAATGCCCAGCGTAGCTTCAGACTTGAACCATCGCAATGTACTGACTGCTGACGGAGGTGATTGGACGCCAAGTGCGGTTGGGGAGATTCTCCGAAATGAGATTTATTTGGGTAAATACGAACTTGGAGAGGTTTCTGATCACGTTTCGGAGTATCAGATTGTCGATGATAACCTGTTCAAAGATGTGACTCGCATTAGAATGCGGTTTCAAAACGGGCGGTCCTCACGGAAGGCAATGCCAGAGTCCAGAAAAGAAGCTGCTATTCATGGTATGAAAGCGCAGTATAGTTCGTATCTCAATCCATAGCGGGCAACGTGGCAGAGTGACCCTTTCGCGAATCTCAAAGTCTCTTCAATTTATTTTCCATCTCGGTTAGATCCTATAGTTTCGGATTGCTCAGTAGAGCAGTTCGATACATTAAGATAGATCTTATTTGAGAGAGCTCTGTTGAGCGTGGTTAGTCCCTTTCGAAGAGACCCATATCACCATTGAGGACGGCCTGAATTTGTTTGATTGCATCGAGTTCGTGTTCACGGGGCCATTGTCGATAGTACTCTTCTGCATCGTCAGATTCCTCACAACGGGGACAGCGGTATCGATGAAAGCTATTCCCCTTGAGATCAATCTGTCCGTCTTTGACTAGTGGTTCACCGCAGTGATGGAGAAGTGTAGCTGGTTCAGTTCCTTCGACAACCGCAAACAGACTAAATTCTTCCAGAAAATCGAGAAGATCGCGAGTGTCTTCATCAGCAGAGTGTTTGCTGTCTTTCTCCTCTATTATTGCCTGTACCTGGTGGAAGATTTCTTCTGTTATATCGATTTCTGCATCCTCTTCTTCACCGAGTAGATGGAGGTCGGGACAATTGAGGTCATTTTCGTAGCTAGTTTCAGCAATCCACGAGTCCGGAAGCCGGGGCTCCCCGATGTACACTGTTTCCTGCAGAAGAGTTTTTACCCGATGCCCATCGAGAACCTCGGTGCCATATTTTTCGTCGATATACTCCTCAGTCTCCGAGTACACCTTGCACTCAGCGAATTTTTTGAACATGTCTCTCACAACCACCTTCTTTGAGTCGTCCACGGTCAGCCATCCATCATCGGTCTCCTCGTATCCGAGTGGGACCTTCGGTGAGTAACATTTCCATTTCTTCTTTTTCAAAAATCCCCGAATACGCTCTTTTTTCGCCTTCGCTGTTCGAATTGAGTTTTGTACTTCAGCCATGAGAGACATGAGAGTGGTGTGGAGAAGACCTCTGACTTGACCGATATCTTGTTCACCTGCGGGTGTCAGAAGAGTGACTCCGCATTCCGACTGGAGTATATAGATGAAGTAGAGGGTCTCTGGTGCGCTGCGACCTATTCGATCGATTTTTTCTACAAGTAGGAAATCAATCTCCTCTCGTTTCGAGAGTTCGAAGACTTCTTGGATACCATCCCTATCAAAGTTTGTTCCAGTCTCAGTACCTCACAAAGCATCGTCAGGTGACCTGACCTGAGTCACCTCTTCTGTTGGGATGAGCCGTCGATAGCGGTCGAAGAACGCTGATCACAGGCGGAGCTGTCGCTGTCGGCGGC
>NZ_JAYMGZ010000010.1 GCF_037078405.1 Haloarcula sp. DT43
TTTTCTGTACCGTAAGGTGGTACAGGAACAAGGACTGGGCAAGACCGGTGCCAGCCGCCGCGGTAATACCGGCAGTCCGAGTGATGGCCGATATTATTGGGCCTAAAGCGTCCGTAGCCTGCTGTGTAAGTCCATCGGGAAATCGACCAGCTCAACTGGTCGGCGTCCGGTGGAAACTACACAGCTTGGGGCCGAGAGACTCAACGGGTACGTCCGGGGTAGGAGTGAAATCCTGTAATCCTGGACGGACCACCAATGGGGAAACCACGTTGAGAGACCGGACCCGACGGTGAGGGACGAAAGCCAGGGTCTCGAACCGGATTAGATACCCGGGTAGTCCTGGCTGTAAACAATGCTCGCTAGGTATGTCACGCGCCATGAGCACGTGATGTGCCGTAGTGAAGACGATAAGCGAGCCGCCTGGGAAGTACGTCCGCAAGGATGAAACTTAAAGGAATTGGCGGGGGAGCACCACAACCGGAGGAGCCTGCGGTTTAATTGGACTCAACGCCGGACATCTCACCGGTCCCGACAGTAGTAATGACGGTCAGGTTGACGACTTTACCCGACGCTACTGAGAGGAGGTGCATGGCCGCCGTCAGCTCGTACCGTGAGGCGTCCTGTTAAGTCAGGCAACGAGCGAGACCCACACTTCTAGTTGCCAGCAATACCCTTGTGGTAGTTGGGTACACTAGGAGGACTGCCATTGCTAAAATGGAGGAAGGAATGGGCAACGGTAGGTCAGTATGCCCCGAATGGACCGGGCAACACGCGGGCTACAATGGCTCTGACAGTGGGATGCAACGCCGAGAGGCGAAGCTAATCTCCAAACGGAGTCGTAGTTCGGATTGCGGGCTGAAACCCGCCCGCATGAAGCTGGATTCGGTAGTAATCGCGTGTCAGAAGCGCGCGGTGAATACGTCCCTGCTCCTTGCACACACCGCCCGTCAAAGCACCCGAGTGGGGTCCGGATGAGGCCGTCATGCGACGGTCGAATCTGGGCTCCGCAAGGGGGCTTAAGTCGTAACAAGGTAGCCGTAGAGGAATCTGCGGCTGGATCACCTCCTACTGACCGGGACTGGGGCTTCTGCCCCAGCCCACCTACATTGACTGGTGACCACAAGTCACTGCGAGTCGGCAAGCGCCGACTACTGCATGGGCCCGCTGGGCTCACAAGACCTATCCGAGGCGGATATCCCCTCGCGGGGATGTCGGGTGCAACTCCCGACGGGTCCGTACTTCGTATCGCGGACGAATCCGTCCCCTTAAGTGTGGGGCGGCGTTCGGATGTGATACGACGACAGATGCACCAGGCCGGGTGAAACCGAGCCTGGGAAGGGTCGATTCGCCCACCATCTCCACCTTGGGGGCGAAAATGAAACCGTGTGTACGTGCGATCCAGGCGTCCACTGGACTCGTTCAGTTGAACGAGTCACAACGACGTTGGCTACTATGCCAGCTGGTGGATTGCTCGGCTCAGGCGCTGATGAAGGACGTGCCAAGCTGCGATAAGCTGTGGGGAGCCGCACGGAGGCGAAGAACCACAGATTTCCGAATGAGAATCTCCTCTGCAATTGCTTCGCGCAATGAGGAACCCCGAGAACTGAAACATCTCAGTATCGGGAGGAACAGAAAACGCAACGTGATGTCGTCAGTAACCGCGAGTGAACGCGATACAGCCCAAACCGAAGCCCTCACGGGCAATGTGGTGTCCGGGCTACCTCTCATCAGCCGACCGTCTTCACGAAGTCTCTTGGAACAGAGCGTGATACAGGGTGACAACCCCGTACTGAAGACCAGTACGCTGTGCGGTAGTGCCAGAGTAGCGGGGGTTGGATATCCCTCGCGAATAACGCAGGCATCGACTGCGAAGGCTAAACACAACCTGAGACCGATAGTGAACAAGTAGTGTGAACGAACGCTGCAAAGTACCCTCAGAAGGGAGGCGAAATAGAGCATGAACTCAGTTGGCGATCGAGCGACAGGGCATACAAGGTCCCCTGACGAATGACCGAGACGCGAGTCTCCAGTAAGACTCACGGGAAGCCGATGTTCTGTCGTACGTTTTGAAAAACGAGCCAGGGAGTGTGTCTGTATGGCAAGTCTAACCGGAGTATCCGGGGAGGCACAGGGAAACCGACATGGCCGCAGGGCTTTGCCCGAGGGCCGCCGTGTTCAAGCGCGGGGAGCCATATGGACACGACCCGAATCCGGACGATCTACGCATGGACAAGATGAAGCGTGCCGAAAGGCACGTGGAAGTCTGTTAGAGTTGGTGTCCTACAATACCCTCTCGTGATCTATGTGTAGGGGTGAAAGGCCCATCGAGTCCGGCAACAGCTGGTTCCAATCGAAACATGTCGAAGCATGACCTCCGCCGAGGTAGTCTGTGGGGTAGAGCGACCGATTGGTGTGACCGCCTCCGAGAGGAGTCGGCACACCTGTCAAACTCCAAACCTACAGACGCCGTT
>NZ_JAYMGZ010000011.1 GCF_037078405.1 Haloarcula sp. DT43
CTCAGTACCTCACAAAGCATCGTCAGGTGACCTGACCTGAGTCACCTCTTCTGTTGGGATGAGCCGTCGATAGCGGTCGAAGAACGCTGATCACAGGCGGAGCTGTCGCTGTCGGCGGCGGTCAGCCGCCGACGCGACAGCGTAGCCACTCACAAGGTGGCGTCCTCGGTCGGTGATTACCGGTGGAACCGGTCGTCCGGTGGGCGGTTGGCGGGGACGGCCCGACGCACCGCGAGGGCCGTCCACGCGGCCCGTCGAACCATATTCACGAACTCCTTGTACGGCCACCACCAGAGGCGACGCCCGCCTCGGCGGGGCGTCGCCACATATTCGTAGTGGAGATACCGCCAGGCGTTCTGTAACAGCAGACTCACCACAACGTACAGCAGTCTCACCGTTGCGTCTCGCGTTGTTGTCGTCGCTATCGCTTGCTCGGACAAGCGATAGCTCGATTCGATACCGAAACGTTTGGAGTAATGGTATCGAGCGTCGTGTGGGTTCTCGATGAACGGCGCGTCAGCGGCGTAGCCGTGACGCGCCACACCGTTCTCATCATACCGTCCATTCAGGTACGTACAGTCGATGTGGACGGGAAACTCGACGGTCCAGCTGTGACCGTCGAGTTTCCCTGTCAGATCGTGGTCGATGACGCGGCTCCATCCTTTCGAGAGTTCCTGCTGAATCGCCTCACCCCACTGGATGATCGGGATCACGTAGGCGTAGTTGTGCGCCTGGAGTAACGTGAGACACTTGCTGTCGTAGAATCCGCGATCGAGGTAGACGGCCTTGACACCGAGGTCAAGGCCGTCGAGCACACCAAGAAACTCAGCGAGGACGCTGCTGGCGGTGTCGCCGTCTTCGAGACGGCGCACCGCCAGCGTGTAGCGTTTGTTCCTCACGCGTGCGTAGAATGTGGCGTAGGCGTGGAACGCGGTGGTTCCACGCTTGGCCTCCGAGTGATAGAGGTTCTCCGTGTCGTCTTCATCACCGTAGTAGGGCCGCAGGTGGAGGTCTGCGCAGACCTCCACCTGCTCGGGGAGCAGTTCGACGATATCTTGCCGAAGAAGGGTATTGGCGACTCGTTCGAGCCGTTCCGGCTCGAACTTCGTCCGGAGGTGGTAGAGGATCGTGTTCGCCGATGGCGAGTCTTCACTGGAGTTGCATAGCGTCGAAATCGAGGTCCCGTCGGCGGTCGCGCCGACGAGGACCTCGTAGATGTCCTGTGCATCGATTTCAGCGTTGTTGGCGAGGTTCAGAGAAACTTCCTCGTCAAGCCGGTTGACGAGGAAGTTAAGGAGCTGGTCTTCGTGGATTTCACTGTCTGCTTGCTGCTGGTGTTTGGACACATCTTCAGCAAGCAGACGTTCTAACTAACCGGCTTTGTGAGGTACTGA
>NZ_JAYMGZ010000012.1 GCF_037078405.1 Haloarcula sp. DT43
ACGAAGCGGACGAACGGCGGGATAGGGAAACGTGATTCAACCTGGGGCCCGTGAAAAGACGAGCATGGTGTCCGTACCGAGAACCGACACAGGTGTCCATGGCGGCGAAAGCCAAGGCCTGTCGGGAGCAACCAACGTTAGGGAATTCGGCAAGTTAGTCCCGTACCTTCGGAAGAAGGGATGCCTGCTCCGGAACGGAGCAGGTCGCAGTGACTCGGAAGCTCGGACTGTCTAGTAACAACATAGGTGACCGCAAATCCGCAAGGACTCGTACGGTCACTGAATCCTGCCCAGTGCAGGTATCTGAACACCTCGTACAAGAGGACGAAGGACCTGTCAACGGCGGGGGTAACTATGACCCTCTTAAGGTAGCGTAGTACCTTGCCGCATCAGTAGCGGCTTGCATGAATGGATTAACCAGAGCTTCACTGTCCCAACGTTGGGCCCGGTGAACTGTACATTCCAGTGCGGAGTCTGGAGACACCCAGGGGGAAGCGAAGACCCTATGGAGCTTTACTGCAGGCTGTCGCTGAGACGTGGTCGCCGATGTGCAGCATAGGTAGGAGACACTACACAGGTACCCGCGCTAGCGGGCCACCGAGTCAACAGTGAAATACTACCCGTCGGTGACTGCGACTCTCACTCCGGGAGGAGGACACCGATAGCCGGGCAGTTTGACTGGGGCGGTACGCGCTCGAAAAGATATCGAGCGCGCCCTATGGCTATCTCAGCCGGGACAGAGACCCGGCGAAGAGTGCAAGAGCAAAAGATAGCTTGACAGTGTTCTTCCCAACGAGGAACGCTGACGCGAAAGCGTGGTCTAGCGAACCAATTAGCCTGCTTGATGCGGGCAATTGATGACAGAAAAGCTACCCTAGGGATAACAGAGTCGTCACTCGCAAGAGCACATATCGACCGAGTGGCTTGCTACCTCGATGTCGGTTCCCTCCATCCTGCCCGTGCAGAAGCGGGCAAGGGTGAGGTTGTTCGCCTATTAAAGGAGGTCGTGAGCTGGGTTTAGACCGTCGTGAGACAGGTCGGCTGCTATCTACTGGGTGTGTTATGGTGTCTGACAAGAACGACCGTATAGTACGAGAGGAACTACGGTTGGTGGCCACTGGTGTACCGGTTGTTCGAGAGAGCACGTGCCGGGTAGCCACGCCACACGGGGTAAGAGCTGAACGCATCTAAGCTCGAAACCCACTTGGAAAAGAGACACCGCCGAGGTCCCGCGTACAAGACGCGGTCGATAGACTCGGGGTGTGCGCGTCGAGGTAACGAGACGTTAAGCCCACGAGCACTAACAGACCAAAGCCATCATTCATACGCACTGTGACTCATTCACCGACGA
>NZ_JAYMGZ010000013.1 GCF_037078405.1 Haloarcula sp. DT43
GCCGCCGACAGCGACAGCTCCGCCTGTGATCAGCGTTCTTCGACCGCTATCGACGGCTCATCCCAACAGAAGAGGTGACTCAGGTCAGGTCACCTGACGATGCTTTGTGAGGTACTGAGTATGGTTGATGCGTGTAGTGAAGCCACACCACTCCGGGAGCGTCCCAAACGGCGTCGCTACGAGCTCGACTTTCCCGGCGTCGCCATCAGCCGCCACAACAGTCACAGCGAACTCGTAGCTGTCCCAATAGTGGGCTGCACCGTCGCCGTCGAGGCCGAAAAATAGCGGTCGGTCTTGGGTCAATAGTTCGCGGGCAAGTCGGTCAGTACAGGCGAAGGATGTAACGCGGTGAGCTTCTATCCGTCCTTTGATTGTCAGGAATGCCGTGCAACATATAAAGGATGTATGCAGCACGGTGATTCTACTTTTTCCAGATGCTTTCTATTGAATGAGCATCCAGTGTCCGCGCATACTGGGCGCGCTCTCATTCAGTAAGCAACGTCTGCTGAATGAGTTGGTTGACTCCCCTGCGAAAGCGCTCGGATGCGGAACTATCCCCAATACCAAGCCGGTTGCCCAACTCGGCCAGCGAACACTCCCGTGGAACCGCTAAATATCCGCTCTCTGATGCTTCAATCAGTATCTCTCGCTGGGCTTCCGTCAGTGCGAAGTTGATTTCGCCCCGGCCAGTTGCCTCGTAGAGTCTCTCGAAGGTAAAATCGATGTCGTGGTCGCCACAGAACTGATGCACGTGTTCGAGAGCGCCTCGATGCGGAAAGCGGGCACGGCATCGCCACCCGTTTCTCGTACCGACTGCGCTTTGCAGGACGCTCCCGACTGAAACCAACTCGGGCATAAGGTTTGTCTTGTCGCCAACGGGAGTGAAATCCACACGGTAGAACCGCCGGTCACCCATGTCGGCCAGTATGGTCGGATTCGTTACTGCGGGGTCGTCGGCCAGCGCATCTTCCACTGCCTCGAAGTTGTCACATTCTACCCAAAAAAGCATCTGTGTCGGCTCCTTAGACCGTTCATACGTTTCTTCCCACTCAATCTTAATGTCAGGCACCCTCCGTAGTGGCTCAAGCAATACAGGATGGTCGAGAGCGTGTCATAGAAAGCCTCCCAAGGGAGGCCGCAGGGTTTGGAAACTGTGTCCAGCAGTACCAACGCCCTGCAAGACGTAGCTTCGGTAGACGACTTCTTGAATGCGGCGGCTACCG
>NZ_JAYMGZ010000014.1 GCF_037078405.1 Haloarcula sp. DT43
GAGCGTGTCATAGAAAGCCTCCCAAGGGAGGCCGCAGGGTTTGGAAACTGTGTCCAGCAGTACCAACGCCCTGCAAGACGTAGCTTCGGTAGACGACTTCTTGAATGCGGCGGCTACCGAGACAGTACCGCTGTTCGACCATCTTGAGTTCGAGTTTCTGCTGGAGTACGATGTGTTCGCCCCCGGCGAGCGGGGGCGAACACGAGTTCATCAGCCACCAGATCTCTTTCGCGGCTTTCTGCACTGCTACTACGAAGATGTCTACGGCACGCGTCCGGTTACACGAGAGCTTCAGAACGGCCTTGTCTGGTACTACTGCGGACTCAACAAACCGCCATCCAGAGACACGGTTGATCGCTTTCTCACCGACCTAGAACACGTTATTGGCGATGTCTTCGACAGACTCGTCGAGCAGGCCGCCGCCCGCGGCCTGCTCGACTCCACATACTCCATCGATTCGACGCACATCGAGGCGATTCAGTACAACGACGCAGCGTCATGGAACTACGACCCAACGGCCGAAGAGTACTACTACGGCTTCGGCTGTACGATTGTCTCGACCGGGGCAAAGATCCCGATTGCAGCGGAGTTCACACAAGCTAAACAAGCGGATCAGGAGACGGCGATGCGCGTCACGCGTGACGCGCTCGCCGTCGATACACCGGTCTGGATGCTTGGAGACAGCGCCTACGACATCCTCGATTGGCACGACCACCTGCTGGCCGCAGGGGTCGTGCCAATCGCCCCATACAATCCGCGAAACACTGACAACCCGAAAGACATCAAGTATCGGGTCGAAGACCGAATCGAGAAACACAGCGAGGACGTCCAGCTCAAACAGTCCGTCTTAGACGAGACGTACAACCACCGGACAGGGATCGAACGGACCAACGACGCGGTCAAGGACTGCGGCCTCGGGCACGTCCGCGCCCGAGGCCGCGTCCACGCACGAACAGAAGTGTTCCTCGCGCTGTGTCTCCGACTCGTCATTGCCATCACCAACTACGAGCGAGGAAACGAACCGGGCTGTGAGAAACTATGAGATGGATTCTATGACACGCTC
>NZ_JAYMGZ010000015.1 GCF_037078405.1 Haloarcula sp. DT43
GACGCGGGGATTCCGGTGCGCGGGGTAAGCCTGTGTACCAGGAGGGGAACAACCCAGAGATAGGTTAAGGTCCCCAAGTGTGGATTAAGTGTAATCCTCTGAAGGTGGTCTCGAGCCCTAGACAGCCGGGAGGTGAGCTTAGAAGCAGCTACCCTCTAAGAAAAGCGTAACAGCTTACCGGCCGAGGTTTGAGGCGCCCAAAATGATCGGGACTCAAATCCACCACCGAGACCTGTCCGCACCCGTTACAGGGTGATCGAGTAGATTGGCGCTCTCATTGGATGGAAGCAGGGGTGAGAACTCCTGTGGACCGATGAGTGACGAAAATCCTGGCCATAGTAGCAGCGATAGTCGGGTGAGAACCCCGACGGCCTAATGGATAAGGGTTCCTCAGCACTGCTGATCAGCTGAGGGTTAGCCGGTCCTAAGTCATACCGCAACTCGACTATGACGAAATGGGAAACGGGTTAATATTCCCGTGCCATCATGCAGTAAAAGTCGACGCCCTGGGGTCAATCACGCCGGGCCTTCGCCCGGTCGAACCGTCCAACTCCGTGGAAGCCGTAATGGCACGAAGCGGACGAACGGCGGGATAGGGAAACGTGATTCAACCTGGGGCCCGTGAAAAGACGAGCATGGTGTCCGTACCGAGAACCGACACAGGTGTCCATGGCGGCGAAAGCCAAGGCC
>NZ_JAYMGZ010000016.1 GCF_037078405.1 Haloarcula sp. DT43
GTTCAGCAGGCCGCCCGCGAGGCCTCGACGAACGACCCGGCGCAGGTGGTCATCGGCGGTGCTGGCCTCTCGGGCATCCAGACGGCCGGCGAGGTCGCCGAGTTCCGCGACGAGCACAACGCGCCCATCGACATCCACCTCGTAGAGGGGCTGGACCAGGTGCTGCCCAACAGCGACCCGGAACTGCAGGGTGCGCTGCGCAAGCGCCTGGAGGCCGCCGACGTGAACATCGAGTGCGGTGAGTTCATCGGCGAGGTCGACGAGGAGACGGTCTACATCGGCGACGAGGACGAACTGGACTACGACGTGCTGGTCTGGACCGGCGGCATCACGGGCCGGGATTGCATGCAGGACGTGGACCTGGACAAGGACGAGCGCAACCACCGGGTCCACGCCGAAGGGAACTTCCAGACGGCGGACGAGCGCGTCTTCGCCATCGGGGACTCGGCGCTCATCGAGCAGCCGGGCGACCAGCCCGCGCCGCCGACGGCCCAGGCCGCCTGGCAAGCCGCCGAAGTCGCCGGCGAGAACCTGGCTCGCGCGGTGCGCGGCCAGCCGCTGAAGACGTGGACGCACAAGGACAAGGG
>NZ_JAYMGZ010000017.1 GCF_037078405.1 Haloarcula sp. DT43
TTGCACACACCGCCCGTCAAAGCACCCGAGTGGGGTCCGGATGAGGCCGTCATGCGACGGTCGAATCTGGGCTCCGCAAGGGGGCTTAAGTCGTAACAAGGTAGCCGTAGAGGAATCTGTGGCTGGATCACCTCCTACTGATCGGGATTGGGGCTTTGCCCCAACCCACCTTTCGGTGTTCGAGAACTCCGTCGACCGGGCACCTAAGAACTATCAGGGCTAACACCGTGCGGATCTGCCGGGCCCATAGCTCAGCGGGAGAGCGCCGCCTTTGCAAGGCGGAGGCCCTGGGTTCAAATCCCAGTGGGTCCATACGACGTGCCAGCCCCGAACCGTGCCCCTTAAGTGTGGGACGGCGATGGGATATGGTACGACGACAGATGCACCAGGCCGGGTGAAACCGAGCCTGGGAAGGGTCGACACGCCCACCATCTCCACCTTGGGGGCGTGAATGAAACCGTGTGTACGTGCGATCCAGGCGTCCACTGGACTCGTTCAGTTGAACGAGTCACAACGACGTTGGCTACTATGCCAGCTGGTGGATTGCTCGGCTCAGGCGCTGATGAAGG
>NZ_JAYMGZ010000018.1 GCF_037078405.1 Haloarcula sp. DT43
AACCTGACCGTCATTACTACTGTCGGGACCGGTGAGATGTCCGGCGTTGAGTCCAATTAAACCGCAGGCTCCTCCGGTTGTGGTGCTCCCCCGCCAATTCCTTTAAGTTTCATCCTTGCAGACGTACTTCCCAGGCGGCTCGCTTCTCGGCTTCCCTAGGGCGCAGCGCAGGCTCGTAGCCTACGGCACACCTAGCGAGCATCGTTTACAGCTAGGACTACCCGGGTATCTAATCCGGTTCGAGACCCTAGCTTTCGTCCCTCACCGTCGGGTCCGTCTTCCTGAGGTGGTTTCCCCATTGGTGGTCCGTCCAGGATTACAGGATTTCACTCCTACCCCGGACGTACCCCTCAGGTCTTCCGGCCCCAAGCCGGACAGTTTCCGCTGGACGCCGACGCGTTGAGCGCGTCGATTTCCCAACGGACTTGTCCGGCCGGCTACGGACGCTTTAGGCCCAATAATATCGGCCATCACTCGGACTGCCGGTATTACCGCGGCGGCTGGCACCGGTCTTGCCCAGTCCTTGTTCCTGTACCACCTTACGGTACAGAAAA
>NZ_JAYMGZ010000019.1 GCF_037078405.1 Haloarcula sp. DT43
GGCTACGGACGCTTTAGGCCCAATAATATCGGCCATCACTCGGACTGCCGGTATTACCGCGGCGGCTGGCACCGGTCTTGCCCAGTCCTTGTTCCTGTACCACCTTACGGTACAGAAAAGCGAGGGCTATATGCCCTCGCACTCGGAGTCCCCCTATCGCACTGTCGTGCAGTGTAAAGGTTTCGCGCCTGCTGCGCCCCGTAGGGCCCGGTATCTTGTCTCAGATACCGTCTCCAGGCTCTTGCTCTCACAACCTGTACCGATTATCGGCATGGTGGGCCGTTACCCCACCATCTACCTAATCGGCCGCAGCCACATCCTACAGCGCCGGAACGTTTCCAACTCTCGGCACTCCAGCATGAGAGTTGTATCCGCTATTGGCCTCAGTTTCCCGAGGTTATCGCGGTCTGTAGGGTAGTTTGGCCACGTGTTACTGAGCTATATGCCACGAGTCTAAACTCGTGCGACTAGCATGGCTAAATCGGACTCCGATAGCAATGGCCTCCGGCAGGATCAACCGGAATGT